>JAGLYS010000154.1 GCA_023132105.1 Caldifarciminota bacterium | reverse complement strand
AGGTGATCGAAGAGGAGAAGCATCGATACTTAATAATATGGGCACTATATATATATACCTTGATAAATATAATAAGGCATTGAAGTATTATAAAGATTCGTTAGATATATGTAAGGAAATGGGTAATCGCAACAATGAATCGGCAAGTTTAAACAATATAGGTATTATATATGATCTCCTCGGTGAATATTCCAAGGCAATGGATTTTTATCAACGATCGTTGACAGTCTATAAAGAGATTGGTGAATGTAAGGGTGAGGCATCAGTACTTAGCAATATAGCTGCTATTTATTATAAAATTGGCGAATATTCCAAGGCAATGAGTTTTTATCGGAAATCATTAAAAATTTATAAGGAAATTGGTGATCGAAAAAATGAAGTCGGATGCCTTGAAGGTATTGGGGACATATATACCGAAAGAGAAAGTTATACAAGTGCAAAGAGACATTATAATAAAGCATATTCGATTGCAGAGGTAATTGAATCCAGGCTTCTTCAGGCTGATATTTCTCTTAAATTTATTTCACTCAGTTTGATTGAGGGGGATATGAAAAATATGGAAAAAGAATTAAAAATTATTTTATCTCTTGCAGATGAACTAAGCTCAAAAGAAACGAGGGCTAATGTATTTAATCTTTTAGGTCAGCTATATATGAAAGAAAAAAAATGGAATAAGTCAAAATCCTATTTCGGAAAGTCAATTTTGATATTTAAGGAAATAAAAAGTAAATTTTCGATTGCAAAGGTCTATTACTATAAAGGTGTAATGTTTAATGAATCCGGAGATAAAAATAATGCAAACAGGTGTTTTACTAAAGCAATAATGATATTTGAAGAAATCGGCTCAAAAGGGTGGGTTAAGAAGATAAAAAAATTAAGCAAATAGGGTTGGGGGGAATAATTATGTAATTGTATATTTACAAACATCCGATTATATAATATATTCAATTTATGAAATATAAATATATATTTGGACCTGTTCCTTCAAGAAGGTTAAATATATCGTTAGGTGTAGATCTTGTTCCACATAAGGTATGCTCTTACAATTGTATTTATTGCGAATGCGGAAAGACAACGAATTTAACTACGGAAAGAAAGGAATATGTACCTACAAAAGTTGTTTTGGAAGAACTGAACGATTATCTGAACAGATATCCCAAACCGGATTATGTCACATTTTCAGGTTCCGGAGAACCGACACTTCATAAAGATGTAGGCAAAATAATTAGTTTTATAAAGTCTGAATATCCCGATATAAAGATAGCAATTCTTACAAACGGGTCGCTTTTTAATGATAGTAATGTTAGAAGAGAAATATTAGAAGCTGATGTGATACTTCCTTCGCTTGATTCTGCAATTGAGGAAACTTTTAAAAGGATTGATCGCCCTTATGGTAAATTGAGAATAAAAAGTATAATAGATGGGATGATAGAATTCAGGAAGGAATATAAGGGACAAATATGGCTTGAAGTATTTATTATAGAAGGTATAAATTCTGATAAAGTAAATCTGAATGAATTAAAAAGAGCAATCATTGAAATAAAGCCGGATAAAATCCAATTAAATACATTAGATAGACCGGGAACAGAAAATTGGGTAAAATCTGTTTCCCAAAAAATACTTGAAGATATAGTTGAATATTGGAATCTTGATAATGTAGAAATTATTTCCAAATACAAGAGAAGAGAGGTAAAATCATACAGGGATGATGTGGAAAATGCAATTATAGAAACAATTCGGAGAAGACCTTGTACAATTGAGGATCTTCAAGGTATACTTAGCTTACACATCAACGAATTGAATAAATACATCGATGTGCTGGAAAATGAGGGAAAAATTGCTGCAAAGATTGAAAACAGAGGTATATTTTATTATAATCAATCAAATTTCAAATAGAATTATATGAAAGTTCTTATAGTAACAGATGCCTATTATCCATACCCATCAGGTGTTACGGAATATTCTGCTAATATTGCAAAAGCACTTAGAGAGACAGGCATTAAGACTGATGTATTGACACTACATTATGATGATGAAAAGGATGAGTACAACCTTATCAGGGTTGGATACTGCAAATTATTCAACTTAAACAAACAGAGAGTAACACTTCCATGGAGTTTGAAAATCTCGGAAGAGGTAAAGAGGGTAATTAACGAAGGTCATTATGACATAATTCATCTTAATGGCCCATTTTGCCCTAATATTTCATACCTTGCATTGAAATACTCGAATACGGCAAATATCGCTACTTTTCACTCCGCTCCATTATCAATTCCGAGGTTTACATCATTATTACATAGAATGCTTTTTCGTTCATTAATCAAGAAACTTGATGTAAGGATAGGGGTTTCACAAGTGGCGGTAAATTTTATTAAGCCCTATTTCCCGGGGGAATACAGCGTGATTCCATGTGGCGTCGATACGACTATATTTAATAATAATGTTAGTAATTTTAAGGATATGAATAATTATGGTGATGCATTGAAAATATTATTCGTTGGACGATTGGACAAAAAGAAAGGATTGGATATCCTTATAAAAGCTTTATCCAGACTGGATGGAGATATACATTACCATCTTTACATAGCTGGAGACAGTATATCAAGGAATAAATACCAAACAATGGCAATAGAACTTAATGTTCCCACAACATTCCTTGGATACCTATATAAAGGACACGGTTTGGAAAATGCTTATGCAAATGCAGATATATACTGTGCACCTACAAGAGGACGAGAGACATTTGGAATTGTTTTGATTGAATCAATGGCATGTGGCACCCCTGTAATTGCATCGGATGTAGACGGATACAATCTTGTAATAGAGGATGGGGAGAATGGAATCCTTGTGGAATCGAATCCCGAATCATTTAAAAAAGGCATTGAAAAATTGGCGAGGGATAAAAAGCTGTGTAATCGATTGAAACGAAACGGATTGGAATTCGCAAGAAAACATAACTGGAAAAATATTACAAAGGATCTCATAATGCATTATGAAAAAGCTATTGATATTTCAAAGAAAAGACTGGGGAACGGTAAAACACAGTAATTGACAATGAAATAATAAAGTGATAGAATGCTCTCGTATGAAAGTACTACTCGTATCCGATGCTTATTATCCGTATCCTTCAGGTGTGACTGAATATGTATCAAATATTGCCAAGTACTTGAAATCCAGTGGACATAATGTCGATATACTCACACTGCATTATGATAATGAAGTGTCGGAAGATGGAATAATTCGGGTTGCATACTGTAAATTATTCGATTTGAACGGAACCAGGGTAACATTGCCATGGAGCATGCATATATCCAGTGAAGTAAAAAGGGTAATGGATAAGGGCGAGTATGATATTGTTCATCTTTGTGGTCCCTTCTTTCCGAATATTTCCCATTTTGCATTAAAGTATTCAAGATTCCCAAATGTTGCAACATTTTTATCGGTATCATCAAGCATATTCAAACCGGTATCATATATGTATAATATTCCGTTTAGCCATTACAACAGCAAAATCGATGTTCGAATTGGGATATCCAGAGTAGCTATAGATTTTATTAAACCGTTTTTTCCCGGGGAATATAAGCTAATTCCAATTGGTGTTGATACTGAAAGATTTAATCCTGATTTGAATACATACAAACCTATGCAAAGAAAGGATAAAAAGTTAAAAATACTGTTTTTAGGAAGATTGGATGAAAGAAAAGGGCTTGATATATTACTAAAAGCTCTATCAAGGTTAGATAAGGACATAGACTATTTTTTGTATATTGCCGGAACCAGCATGAAAAGTAAAAAATATGAAATAATGGCTAAAGAATATAAAATTCCCGTAAAATTTTTAGGTTTTGTATCGAATAAAGATATTGGAAAGATTTTTGCAAGTGCTGATATATACTGTTCACCGGCAAAAAGAGGTGAAACTTATGGTATTGTCCTTATTGAAGCAATGGCTTCAGGCACCCCGATTATCGCTTCAAATATAAGCGGTTACAGCACGGTAATAAAGAATAATTATAATGGTATATTATCTAAACCGAATCCCGAATCATTTAAAGAAGCAATTGAAAAACTTGCAGCCGATAAAGCATTACAATATAGATTAAAAGTTAATGGAATATCGTATTCAAAACTAATAGATTGGAAGAAAATAATCAAAAAAATCGAAAAAGAATATGAAAATGCAATAATAATTGCAAGGAAAAGGCTATGATAATAGGTATCGCAGGTGGCACGGGTTCAGGAAAAACAACGGTTGCCAACAAAATCAGAAGTAAGGTAATCGATAAACATTCCGTTGTAATGATACAGCAGGATTATTACTATAAAGATCATAGTGATATTCCTGTTATCGAGAGAGAAAAAATCAATTATGATCATCCTGATTCCATAGATATAGATTTGCTGGTTAAACATATTAAAATATTGAATGGTGGCAAAGCTGTTGATATCCCACTATATGATTTTAAAACACATACAAGAATGGATAAAGTACAACATACAAATCCTGCGGATATTATAATTGTAGAGGGTATTTTAATATTTGTTAAGAGAGTAATAAGGGATCTGTTCGATTTTAAAATTTTTGTAGATACGCCCGATGATGTAAGATTTATCAGAAGGATTCAAAGAGATATAAACGAAAGAAATAGAACAGTAAATTCAGTAATAAGTCAATATATAGATACAGTAAGACCCATGCATCTTGAATTTGTCGAACCATCCAAGCAATTTGCCGATATAATTATACCTGAGGGTGGATATAATAAAAATGCAATTGATGTTATATCATCATCGGTTTTTCATATTTTAGGAAAGAGGTAAACAATGAAAAAAATGTTAATATTATCAATAATTGTATTATTTGTAGTAGGTTGTACAAATAACCCAAAGGACAAATATCCATCGGAAGGGGATCTTTTCCCTCTTAAAAAAGGTTATTACTGGCATTATATGTCATATAATGAAAGTAGTGGATTGACAAGATATCATGCTACCGAAATATATGATACATTGACAATTCAGGATACAATCCATCTATATAAAAGCAGGTTGGGAGATGCCAATTCGGATTTCACGAGTATTACATGGACCGGAACGCAACATGTAGCCAAAGGGGATTCGTTTTTATATTACTATAACATTAGTGACAGTGCAAGAAAATGGAAAGATATGCCACTTTTTGTCGAGATAGACAATATTTGGATAAGTGATTGGGATTTGCAGGAATTTATAGTAGAGGATAAAGAATCGATAGAGGTTCCTGCAGGGGTATTCTTTGCTTATAAGATTAGAGTCTATATATATTATCTTAATCATAATTTATACTATTATAGATGGGTAGCAGAGGATGTCGGGATTGTAAAAGAAGAATATTCCACATGGACTTCCGTATTATTAGATTATAAATCAAATTAAAATGGAATTTTTAAAAACAGGGAAAAGAGTATTTGCAATAGAGGATTTTATTTGTCAATATAGAGAATTCTCCTATAATGGGAACCAAAAAGTAAAATTATCCAATGCAATAGGCTGTATTGTTTATAAAGATATTAAAGCAAATATGGATGTACCCGGATTTACCAAGAGTACAGTGGACGGATATGCATGTCTATCGATACAAACGACAGGAGCTAATCCCAATTCTCCTATTCCATTTCAATATGGAGGAGAGTTGAAAATAGGAGAGATAAATGGGAATAATATTAATAAAAACAAGGTTTATTATATTCCAACAGGAGCACTATTACCCATTGAATTCGATTCCGTTATAATGATAGAGGATATTAAAAAGAGTGGAAATACTATTTATTTTGAAAAGACAATATTTAAAGGAGAGAATGTTATATTTAGAGGTGAGGATATAAAAAGGGGAGATCTCATTGTTCGAAAGGGGAGTGTGATGAGGAGTGTAGATATCGGAGTATGTGCATCTCAGGGTATCGAATCTATTGATATTTTTAAAAAGCTAAAAGTAGCCATAATACCAACCGGTATAGAATTAGCAAATCCAGGTGAATCTATTAAGGAATCACAGATATTCGATATTAACAGTTATATGCTAAGTGCCCTGTTTGGGAATTATAGTTATATCGAAAGTGATGTTTTTGATATTATTATGGATGATGAAAAGGAACTCTATAAAATATTAAAGAATAATTTTGACAAATATGATCTTTTCATAATATCCGGAGGGAGTTCTAAGGGGATGAGGGATATAACAATCAATGTAATTAAGAAGTTCGGTTCTCCCGGTGTTCTTACACATGGTCTTGACATTTCTCCTGGTAAGCCAACGATACTATCCCTGTGCAATAAAAAGCCGATATTCGGTTCTCCGGGACATCCTGTATCATCTTATATCTCTACAAGATTTGTTATTTTACCTATAATAAAATACATCGCAGGGATGGATAGGATTTATGAAAACAATTTGAGAATAGTTGAAATTGGAGAAGATATTCCCTCAAAACCCGGGATCGAACA
>JAGLYS010000153.1 GCA_023132105.1 Caldifarciminota bacterium | reverse complement strand
CATTTCATTCATAAGGGACTCGAATATTTGTTCAATGATAAAAATTTTATTCCTCTATTGAAATCGGGACAATATAAGGATTCTATGATAAAGATGATAGAGGAAAAATTGAAGATTGGTTTTAAGGAGGAGATTGGAGAGGAACGAGGAGAGAAAAGATTACTTTTTGAAGTCGCAAAATCAGCAGTTAAATCTTATATTTTGGATTTTGCCAAAGGAATAGAAGATGATTATAAATTAGTCTCTACCGAAAAAAAACTTAAAGGTTGTATTATAGTAGAAAATAGAAGCCTAAAATTGATTGGATTTGCCGACAGGATCGATAAAACAGGGAATGAATTTATGATTATTGATTATAAAACAGGAGCTAGTGTAAAATCCTCTAATCTTAAAAAGGTTCAGTGTTTTGATATGGATAATTTAAACAGATCCGATATAAAAAATACTGTAAAATCAATGCAGCTTCCGATGTATATTTTGATGTTTAAACAGATGAATCCCGAGATAGAATATGAAAATATAAACTCTAAATTGATATGTTTAAGAGAGAAAAATAAAATAAAGAGAGAATCTGTACTTTATAAAGGTAAATTTGATAAAACCGATATATTGGAGAATAGGTTTATACCGGTTTTAAAGTATCTATTAAAAGAAATTTTCGATAAAAGTATTAATTTTATTTCGGATGATAACGATGAAAGATATTGTAGCTATTGTCCATACAGAAATATGTGTTGATATTAAATGTTCAATTATAATGGAGAGGTTAATTATATGAGAATAATCGATCTTAATAAGAAATGTTCTATTAATGCTATGTCAATCTATCTTACACAAAATGAAGCTGAGCAATTTCGTGATGAATTAAACAGATTATTAAAAGTTCCTGAAGCTAATGAACATTTTCATATTTATGAAGATGATATGTCTCGAGAAATTTCATGTTCGATTATAACTGAAAAAAAGCTTCAAAATTTGAAGAGATATAATAAACTTGAGCAGATGATTTTAGGTGGAGATTAAGCCATATACAGGAGGAGAAAAAATGAATAATAGAATAGCATTTATAACCGGATCTACAAGTGGAATCGGAGCATCGTTTGCCAGACGATTTGCAGGGGATGGTTATGATTTAATTGTCACAGGGAGAAGAAAAAAGAAGATACATTCTTTAGCGAAGGATATTTCCGAAAAGTATAATGTTAATGTGAAGGTGATTATTGCAGAACTATCGGACAGGAAGGATGTACATAAGATTATTGATATCATATCAAATAATAGAAATATTGAAGTGCTGGTTAATAATGCCGGTTATGGGATTGATAAGAATTTTCATGAAGGGGATATAAGAATTCAAGAGGAAATGGTAAATGTTCATATTAATACACCGATGAATTTCATACATGCAGTAATCCCTCAAATGATTGAAAATAAAAAGGGTGTGATTATCAATCTTTCATCCATAGCTTCATTTTTACCAATTCCTACTGGTGCCATATATTGTGGAACAAAGGTATTTCTGAATAAATTTTCCGAATCGTTATCTATGGAGTTAAATAATACGGGAATTAAGGTACAGGTGCTATGCCCGGGGTTTACAAGAACGGATTTTCATTCCAAATTGAATATGAAGCGGAGTGAGCTTGAGAACAAAGGAATTATAAAATGGATGTCTTCGGATGATGTTGTTAAATATTCGATGAAGTGTTTGGAGAGAAATAGAGTTGTTTGTATCCCCGGATTCTGGAATAGGTTTCTTGTCAATTTAGCGAGGTTAGCACCGGATAAGCTTTATTATAAAATAGTTACAAAAATATAAATAGTAAATGGGAGACCGGGGGCGAGACTAACCACGGAGAGGGAGATGTTGCCACGAATGTACGAATAATGAGGAATAGACATCAGACACCAGACTTCAGCCGAAAAGAGAAGAGGAAAATAAACACGAATTACACTAAGAGAAGAATATATATTTTATTTTTTATTTCACGAATGGGGAATAATTATTCTATTGACCGTAGAGACGCAATATCTTGCGTCTCCTTAATATCTGGTGTCTTATAAAA
>JAGLYS010000152.1 GCA_023132105.1 Caldifarciminota bacterium | reverse complement strand
TATTCCGTGCCAACCGTCGGAACTAAAAGTATAGCTTGCCCATTCCGTACTGCTATGGGAAATATGTACATTTTCAGCCCATGACTCATTCCACAATTCGGTAATTGCATACATTTTAGTGAATGTAGGATCACCTGACGGACATCCGAAGAATCTGTCGATATTCAAAAAAGCACTGTCTACGGTTTGTCCTATATATGGAGTAAGGTCAAACATTAACATTATGCGTTGATGATTGCTCATAGGGGCATAATCTGCTACCCACAACTCGGTTACGGGATGAGCCCCACTATGATCGGGATCCGTATACATATCATATAGTGGTGCTATTGTTTTTGCATCTAAACGGAATATCAAAAATCCGACTATAATGATTATCGTTACATATATAATTTTCTTTATTTTCATTTTTACTCCTTTTCACTCATTCGATTTTATTAAAAGTCCCCTTGAAGTCTTATTGTAAGAGATGCTGCTTCCTTATATGTATCGACAGGAAAATTTCTCGGAATTTCATAATTTATCCTGAGTTTCGTGTTCGGAGAACCTATGCCCAAATTTAATCCTGCTGTTATATATGTGTATTGCTGGTCTCCTGCTACATTGTATCCTTTATCCCATAATTGATACATCACATATGGTTCCACAAAAGGAAGTATCGCCATCCCTGTTTCCCACATATAACCACAATCAAAATATAAAGCTCTCATTTTCAAATCCTCGGAAAGAACATCCGGATAAGTGCTGAAAAATCCCTTACAAAGATAACATTCCCCCCTTATATGTACATTAAATGCATCATAATCGAGCCCAAATCCACTTCTCGATGCTTTATCAGGCACTTCGTCGTATTCGAAATCCAGCTTCATATCGGTATAAAAGCCGCATAAGGATAATCCAGGAACAGGTGTTCGTAATATAGCGCCTAAATTCAAATCATGTTCTTCTGTGATTATCCCTTTTTGGATACCATTAAGATAAGCCAATTGTGCGGAAATTCCCATAGTTTCGGTAAAATCATAGTTTAAATCGATAACGGCACCTGTCGGATGACAGGGAGCAAATGCTCTGACAAAGCGTGGTTTTTCAGCAGTTATAACATCCATACATTCATCATAAATTTCAAATCCACGCATAATATGTCCCCGTATAACACCTATCTTTAAGAAATTAACCGGCTTGAAATAAATACCTGCTTCCATCATGTTAACTACCGAACCGGGACCAAGACAAGTAGCAGTACCTAATCCCAGATTATACTCAACATACTTGCTTAGTTCACCTTCCAGTTCGACTGCCGCATATCGTACGGCAAATTTATTATCGGGTATTTGATAACCCAGCATTGTGTCATTCTCACCAAAATACAGTTCCGACTGAATTGCTACTATAGTATGTATCTCTACTGCATTCAAATTTTGTGTAAAAACGAGACTTGAAATCAACACTAAGATAGCAATAAAACAGATCTTTAGGTTTCCCCGTCCTGTCATTATTTCCTTGTTCATAATTTAATCTCCTTTTTTATAATTTTAAACCTAAAAGTGAATATTCAAACCACCATAGATCATTCTCCCGTAAAGAGGGGCATATATGAATGAAGCCTGATCATTGTGCCTTTCGGGTTGTATATAATCGGTTAGATTTTTACCTCCGATAAATAATTCCATTCCTTTATAAAATTTCCTGCTAATTTTTGCATTAACGATAATATTTGGTTCTGTCTTTTTTATTTTTACCGGAACTTCATCATCCTTGAAATAATCTATATACATAAAACCCTGATAATTGGCTTCGACATTAAAATTCCATTTATTAGGATTGAATGTAAGATTCAGCCCACCGGTATACATCGGAAATCTTGATATATACCTGCTAACCTCCTCATAATCGGTGTTAATCCAATCCTCTCTTTCATGACTGTATTTACCATCATTTATCGTGAAGTTTGCATTCAATATCAAATGCTTTACAATAAGTGTTTTTGAACTAAATTCGATTCCCTGAACATATGCATCATCGATATTTTTCCACTCATAAGTATAACCTATCGATTTTGCAAAACCACCTGCCTCGACGAAACCAATTTTATTTTTCAAATTCGTTCTATATAAACTTATCCCGAATATAAAATTAGTGATATTATAATCAGCGGATATATTAAAACTTACTGATTTTTCAGGCTCTAAATCCAAACCTTTCCATACTCTCGGAGAACCGCTACAAAGATGAAGATCTTCGGAAAAACCATATGGAACTCTATATCCTGTACCTATACTCGATCTTAGTGTAAGGAAATTAAACGGAGAATATCTGAATGCAAATCTCGGGTTTAAGCTTGATTTACTGTATATCGAAGCCGGCAATCCTTCGAAAGAAACATCTCCCGAGCCATGGAATTCATCAACAGAATAATGAAAATCATATCTTACTCCCATAACAATTTCAACGGAAGGAGTTATAAGAAATTCATCCTGTATATAAACACCAATCTCACTGGAACTCTTTTCGCTTGTAGACATATAAGATTTTCCATATTCAGCACTGTTTTCATCTACTACGATATATTTTCCTTTCTCTCTGAGTTTGTTTAATAAATACTGTGTCCCAAAAAGTATATTGTGCTTTGAGTAAATTGATCGAGAATAATTCAAATTAATATTGAACAAATTCTCCACCGCAAGATATGGCATCATTTCATCAATATCAGGCATTGAATCGCTGTGTATACTCATATAATCCGTAAGATAAGTATCATTTGTAGCATTTCTATTGTGATTTGAATATGCAAATGAAAAATCCAATTTATTATCACTATTGAAATATTTATTGTATAAAAAGTTTGCTTCATTTCGTCTTGTTATTATTCTTTCAGTCCCTTCACTAAACGGATTCATATATAAATTATTTTCCAATATACCTCCCCTTCTGCTTTCATAGTAGATGTTCGTACTAAATATTAGCTTATCGGTATTATTTATTGTATTATTGACTATTCTGAAACCTGCATCAAGATTATCCGTTTTAACCCTGTCGGAAATCCCATCGGGTATGCATCCTTCATCTCCACTTTGATCGATTATATCTCCGCCATATTTCTGTGCCTTAAATGTTATATTATTGTTACCAATTTTACTATTCGACAACACACTGTACTTATGAGTATTGAATAAGCCATATTCGAAACCTACATCGGCACCCGATTTCAGAAGATTGGTTTTGCTTATAATATTCATAGCTCCGGCAATAGCACTGCTACCATACAGAGCAGATCCTGCTCCTTTAATTATCTCTATTCTGTCAATATTCACCGTTGGTATTTGTTGTAATCCGTAAACGCTTGCAAGTCCGGAAAATATAGGTTGTCCGTCAATTAAAATCTGAGTATGATCCGCTCCTAAACCTTCAAGTCTTATTATACTAAAATTACAATATGAACACTGCTGTTCTACTCTTATTCCCGGTAAACCATCAAGAACTTCATAGAGATTTGTCGCTGCCTTTTCTTTGATTTGTATATCGGTTATCACCTCTGTGCGTATTGGAATATCTTTGATATATCGACTTGTCCTTGTTCCTGTTACAACCGTTTTCACCATTTCAAGCGGAGAAACATCGAGCATAAAATCCAGTGATTTAATTCTGTCAAAGGATATATCTACCTTTTTTTCAACACATTTATAACCGATGATTGAAGCAATTATAGTATAGCTTCCTGTTGGAATACAGGGGATAGTATATTTCCCTTCCAAATTCGTAGCTACTCCTATGTTTGTTCCTTTTACTATGATATTCACATATGAAAGCGGTTTTCCTGTTTTTTTATCCGTGATCTTTCCGCATAAACTTCCTGTCTGCTTAGCATTGATACATATAGGAGATGTAATAAAAATAATCAGTAAAACATTAAAAAGTATTTTGGTTATTTTATTCATCTGGTTCCTCCTTTAAATTATAATAAATTACCTAAATAATTTAGGCGTGCCTAAATCTGAAAACAAAAAAACACCTATTTTCGAAGAGTAAATATACATTATATTATTCCTTCAAATAAACAAGTTTCCAATTTGATAAAAGAGAATAGAAACGATATAAGCAAGCAAGATCGAATACACGACTACAAACAGAGCCCATTTTATACCCGCTTCCTGCTTAATAACACCAATAGTTGCAATACAAGGGAAATATATAAGCGACATTAACATAAATGAATATGCCGACAGAGCTGTGAAATATTGGGGGAGTATATGCCCTAAGTTATCGGTTCCTCCGAATAGTGTACCGAATGCCCCGACAACAATCTCTTTTGCTACGACACCAAACAGAAGTGCAACAGAAGCTTGCCAGAATCCATAACCCGCCGGTGTGAAAATCGGAGCAATAAATTTTCCGATATAACTTATCAAACTTCCTTCACCGGCATAAGAAACCCCAACAGGCAAATATGAAAGCAACCAGATAATCACTACGCCTGTGAAAATAATTGTTCCGGCTTTTTTAATAAATAATTTCGACCTGTTCCATGCCCCTTGAAATACCGTTCTTAATGAGGGCAATCTATAGGGAGGTAATTCCATAATAAGAGGTACTGCTTTATGTCTGAAGAATAATGTTTTAAACAACCTTCCCAGCACAACAGCCAATATTACACCGAACAGATACAAGCTAAACACAATTGCACCCTGATTGCTCTTGAAAAAGATACCTGTTATCATAAGATAAATGGGCAATCTGGCAGAACAGCTCATCAATGGATTGATTAAAATGGTTATTATCCTGTCCTTGTCATTCTCAAGTGTCCTTGTTGCCATTATTGCCGGTACATTACATCCGAAACCCAATATAAGCGGAATAAAACTTTTCCCGTGAAGACCTATTTTATGCATAAATTTATCCATCACAAAAGCTGCTCGTGCCATATAACCCGAGTCTTCAAGCGTTGCAAATATCAAAAACATAATAAATATATTCGGGAAAAACACCAATACGGATCCTACTCCAGCTATTATCCCGTCCTTAAATAGTGAAATTATCCATTCCGGCGAACCTATGGCTGCAAGTAAAATCCCTGATTTATCACCAAGAAAACCGAAAACTGTATCAATTACACCTGCAATCGGATTCCCTATTTTAAATACAGATTCGAATGTCAACCAGAGGAAGAATAAAAATATAGGGATACCGAGAATTCTATTTATAAGAACTTTGTCGATTTTATCCGATAATGTTATTCTTTTATTTATATCTATTGTTTCCTCTACACATTCTTCATATAACCCATGTATATAACCGTATCTATGCTCTGCAATGTATGTATCGATTTCCTCACCTATTTTATTTTCTACATCCAATTTTATTTGTTCTATATCTTTGAATATATCCTTGTCAATTATTAAACCGAGAAAATCGGTATCCTCCTCTAATATTCTTAGAGCAGCAAACCTTGGTGGAAAATTTTTTATATAGGGGTTAATAAGATTTTCGATTTCCTTAATATCATTATTGATCCTATCATTTTTGAAAATGTCAAACTCATCATGAAATTTACCATTATACTCCATTATGGCTTTTTTTAATTCTTCTATACCTTTACCCCTGTTTGCTACCATAGGAATAATTCTTATATTCAATATATTTTCCAATTTATTTTGATCGATTTCAAGACCGATGGATTCTGCAGAATCCATCATGTTCAAAGCGATAATAACATTACGATTAAGTTCCAAAATCTGTGTTACAAGGTATAAATTCCTTTCAAGATTTACAGCATCCACTACAACAACAATCAAATCGGGATTATCTTTAACAATAAAATTTCTTGCTATTTTTTCATCGATTGAATTTGCAGATAACGAGTATATCCCGGGAAGATCTATGATATTATTTTTTATACCACCATAAACAAATTTGCCCTCCTTTCTTTCAACTGTTACCCCGGGCCAGTTCCCTACGACCTGATTACTTCCCGTCAGGAGATTAAAAACGGTACTTTTACCTGCATTGGGATTTCCAACAATTGCAATTTTATTATTGCTACTCTCGGTCATTTTTTCCTCCATTAAATTACAAAAATCCTTTTTGCCATTCTAAACCCAATTCCAATTCTAATGTTATTTTTTGCTATTATAATTGGACCGGGTGCCGGTTTTATAATTCTAATTTTATCTCCCTCATTAATACCCATAGATATTAATCTCCGTCGCATTCCCCTTCCCCCTCTTACGGATTTTATTGTATATTCTCCTATACCGGCAAAAGAAAGTGGTACCATATCAATCCTCTATTAAAATATTTTTAGCATCTTCTTTTCTTATAGTAAGATGAAATCCTTTTATTTTCATCTCGATAGGATCACCTAACGGAGCAACTTTAACAATTTTTACATCTGTACCGGGCAACATTCCCATATCCATCAATCTTTTTCTAAGCTTTTTATCACCTTCGATTTTTAGAATTATTCCTGTTTCTCCCAACTTCAGTTCATTTAATCTTTTATTTTTCATTTTATCCCCTCCATTATCATTGCAACTTCCCTCTTTACTGTCTATACTGTTATGAAATTTATCCAATAGGGATGATGTATCGGTATCTTTATTTACAAAATCACAAAATTTAACAAGTTTTTCATAAGATTCCTTGCTTATAATATGTTCCATTTCACAGGCATCATTTTCAGAATTCCCTTCACTAACCAGCAAAATATTTTTCAAAAATTTATATAATATTTTATGTCTGGAATAAACCCTTCTTGCCTCTTCCATCCCCTTTTCCGTAAGATCTATATATCCGTACTTTTCATGTTCTACCAGATTTTTCTTGCTTAATTTTAACATTGCTTCCGTTACGGATGCAGCAGCTATATTGAATTTCTCTACAATATCTTTGATTCGTACATATCTCTTTTGCTTTTTTAATATATATATGCTTTCTAAGTAATCTTCCATGCTTTTTGTTAATTCCATCACATCCTCCTATTTTGGCTCACCTAATAAGTTTAGGTATACCTAAATATAATACA
>JAGLYS010000151.1 GCA_023132105.1 Caldifarciminota bacterium | reverse complement strand
TGTTATTAAAAGATATTTCTCTTATATTTGAGCGCTCTCCGTATATATAAATATCAGGTGTTTCCAATTCTATACTTTTTCGCAGAGTATCAACTATCTCATCGCTAAATAATAAGACCTGAGGTAACAATAGAAGAAATAAAATGTATTTAATAGTTATTAATAGTCTTTTTTTCATAATTTTTAATTTCATTTACAATTTTATCCAATTCATTATCATTATTTCCCGATAAAATATCCGAACATATTTTCAGAGATTTAACAATTATATCTGCTCTATTATAGATATATTTGATTTTTAGAAGGTAATTAAGTGCGTCTTTGTAATTACCCGAATCATATTTTATCAAACCTGCGAGGTACATTGCATATGCCTTTGTGAACAGATCATTATCCGATAAAAATGGTTGTAAAAGATTAAAAAGTGAAATATCCTTCGATCTATCGTACTGCTGTATTAATTTTAGTATTTCCAGTCTTGATGTATATGGAATAGAACCTATCTGTTTGGTTTTAATTGATGCTCCTTTCCAGAAAAGAGCATATTCCATTTCGAAAATAATCATATCATTTGAAGTGTATTTCGACAGATAGTTGCTTGAATATTTTATCAATGAATCATATTGATATACATCATAATAGAATTTAACAATTTCATTTAGAGCAATCTTATTGTTGAGAAGCTTTATATCGGCAAGACCACCAGTTGTATCTCCATTTATGATTTTAAGTTTACCAAGATAAAATTTCTTTTTATTCGTTAATTTTTTTTCAATTACCTTATCAACTAAAATCGATGCTTCTTTGTTATATCCTTTCATTATAAGATAATCTGCTATATAAAAGCTATAATCGGGATTATTTCTTAGTGCTTCTCCATAGTTTGCAGATAAATAAGTCGGAATATCTTTTATCTTATCGATTTTAATAAAATAGTCGACTAATGAATTAATAGCATGTTTTATTCTAAATGTATCTTTATCATTCTTAATTATATCTGAAAAATATGATTGCATTTTTTCATATCTATTATTGTTAAAAGAAATATCCCCCAGGATTATTAATGCATCAAAATATCTGTTACTATTTTTATAATTAGTCAGTATCTTTTTGGCTGAAATCTCGGAACTGTCAGGTTGATTCATATTATAAAATGACAATGCAACATACAATAAAGCATCATCCGCAACACTTGATGCAGGATATTTATCTATAAATGATCTAAGTAATTGGATTGCTTCACTATATTCCCGTTTTTCATAGAATATCTTTCCCTGCCTAAATATAGCTTTTTGTATTTCATCTTTCCCTTTAACCATTTTGTAATAACTTAGAGCTTCCTGTTTTCTATTTAAATTATAAGCACAATTACCAAGTTCGAGATAGGCTTCGTTTATATATTTTGAGTTTGGGTAGTGTTTAGTAAATTCTTTAAATTTAGTATAAGAGTTACCATAATTCCTTGCCTTGTAATATGCCCATGCTATTGTTCTTAAAGCGATCTCTTTATAAGGTTCTTTTGCTTTTTTATAATAATTTGCAAGTGTGTTGACAACTTTGTTATATTTGCCTGATTTCAGGTATATGTCTCCTTTCAGGAGGGTTATTTCATTGTTATAATATTTAAGTTGTTTATCCCATTTGTTTATCAACTCTATTGATTTATTATATTTCTTCAATTTAAAATTGCAAAGAATTATTCTATATTTAATATTCCCGGTGAAATCTCTCAATTCACTACTGTTTACAAGACTCTTTAATATAATAAGTGCATCGCTATATTTACCTCTTTTGTATAATAGCAATCCCTTTGAATATTGATAGTAAAGTTTATCTGTTTTCTTGAGGTTGTTTAACTCTTCCTTTGCTTCGATAAATCTACTTGCCGAAAGATAATAATCGAACTTCTCATATTCTATTTTTTTAATCAATGATCTATCCGATGTGAAATGCTTTAAACTGTCTGCATATATAAAAAATCTTTCTTCATCATTCATCTTTTTATAGCATAATGCTTTATAAAAAATAACATCCTTATATATAGATGCCTTCGAGGGGATCTTATCAAAATTATTTAGTGCATCGGTATAATTTCCTCTCTCGAAAGCTACCCAACCATTTCCAAAAATACCCGGATATTTATACATAGATGTATTGCTTAATTTATTGAACAATTGTTCAGCTGTAAAATAATTCCCATGTATAACATGTATTTCTCCGAGAAGGTATATAGAAGGATATTTGTAATCATTATCGCTTTTTGCATTTCTGTTTAAATATTTTACAGCATTTTCATAAAAAGACATATTAAAGAGAATGTTTCCTGCAATATAATTTGCCTTGTAATAAAACTGAGATTTTGGATTACCTGTTACCTTATTTATATAGGAAATCGCCTTTTTATTATTTCCGATTTCCGATTCAATCTCTGCAAGTTTAATGTAAACCTGATCAAGATTTTCATCCTTTACAAGTTTAATCATTTGCTCTAACGAATAAATCGCCTTCTTATAGTCGCCAAGCTGTTTGTAACAATCCGCAAGAAAAACAGATAAATCCACCCTGTATGAAATGTTTTTGAATTCCAGAGCAAGATTGAGATAATTAATCCCATTTTCATAATTTCCCCGTTGATATTCTACAATACCCAACCTGGAATATGCAAATGGGATATGTTTACCTGCGGGGTACATATTTATATATTTATTGAATGTTTTAAAGGTGTTTTTAAGGTCGTTTTTTCTTAAATAACTTTCTCCAAGTAAAATAAGAGATTTTTCCTTTATTTCCGAAGAACCAGCTTTATTTGAAAGCTGTAAAAACGATGATATGGATGTCGTATAATATCCATCATTCATTTGTTCTACAGCAATATTGAAATCATCCAATTCCGTGGCAAAAACAAGAAAGGGGAGGAGCAGTAAAAACAGTATATATATAATTTTCATATTAATTCGTAATGACATTACCTAATGCAATCGAGTTAAGTTTGGTTTTCATTGTATCTGCTCTTGACAGCAATAGACAGGGAGCTTTAGCTCCGAGAATCAATCCGCCCAATTCTATTTCTGCCATATAAACCATAGTTTTGACAATGGCATTCCCGGATACCAAATT
>JAGLYS010000150.1 GCA_023132105.1 Caldifarciminota bacterium | reverse complement strand
ACTCGTTGATAACAGGGGAAAATCGATCTTTTGCATAATTGTTCGAATAATATAGTGATCAGGTATACGAAAAGCAATACTATTGTCTTTTGCATAAATATATTCGGGAAGTCCTCTCCCTTCCATTATAAATGTCAATGGTCCGGGTACCATTTCTTCCAATAATTCTTCATATTTATCATTAAAGCAGGCGTATTTCCTCGCTATATTAAGATCTTTTACAAAAAGTGTATATGCTTTCTTCTCAGGTCTCCTTTTAATTTTATTTAGATGTCTGTAAACATTTTGATCAAAACCATTCCCGATGATACCATAAACTGTTTCAGTCGGAACAACAATGAGTTCCCCCGATTTCAATAACCTTATTATTTTTCTAATTTTAAATGATTCAACAAGTTTCAATCAATATCACCAAAACTTTTTCTATATTCGTCTAAAATAGATTTATAATCTTTGTTATTAAGTGACATAATCTGTAGTGAGTACAATACAGCATTTTTTGCTCCGCTTTTTCCCACTCCCATTGCAGCTACCGGAATCCCGGGTGGCATTTGAACAATACTGAAAAGAGCATCAATCCCACCTAAAGGAGAACTTGCTACAGGAACACCTATCACAGGAATTAAAGTTTTACTTGCTATTACTCCCGGAAGGTGAGCTGCAAAACCCGCAACTGCAATAATTACCTTAATTTTATCTCTTTTTGCATCTAAAATAATTTTTTCAAGTTTGTTGGGTGTTCTATGAGCCGAAGCGATTTCCATCTGATAAGGAATGCTTTTTATATCCATAAATGTTATAGCATCTTCAATTATAGGAAGATCACTTTTGCTACCTAAAATAATTAGTATATCTTTATTCATATTTTAACCCCTTTTCACCAATATCCGTTCTATAATGCATGTTTTCAAAAAACACATATTCCGTTATTTCATAAGCATTTTCAATAGCATCTTTTAATGAATCTCCTACTCCTATTGCATTTAAAACCCTGCCACCATTAGTATAGAATTTGCTATCTTTCTTTATAGTTCCTGCGTGAAAGAGAAGATGATTTTCATAATTTTCGAATGGCAATCCTTTGATTGCAACCTCTTTTTTGTATGTTTTTGGGTATCCCTCACTTGCAAATACGACACAACATACGATTTTACTTGTAAACTCGATTGTTTCATTTTGCAAATTCCCTTCGCTTGTTTTTATAAGAAGATTTAATAAGTTAGATTTTAGCATGGGCATTAATGCCTGAGTCTCAGGGTCCCCGAATCTGGCGTTGTATTCCATAACATATGGACCACGATTTGTTAACATTAAACCTATATAAAGTATTCCGCGATAATCAATATTTTCTTTAATCAATCCTTGTATGGTTATTTCTATGATATTAGACTTTATATTCTCCATTAGATCATTATCAATACCTCTATATGGGGCATAAGCCCCCATACCCCCGGTATTAGGTCCTTTGTCCCCATCAAATACCTGTTTGTGATCTTGAGAAGGCAAAAAAGTTTTATAATTCTTTCCATCAAGAAGAACAAAAAGAGATGCCTCCTCTCCCTTGAGGAAGGATTCAATAACTATCCGAGAACCTGCTTTTCCCAGTGATTTTTTTAAAAGTAGATTTTTTGTAATTTCAAATGCTTCTTCAGGATTGTGAATAACAAAACAACCTTTTCCCGATGATAAACCATCGGCTTTAATAACATAAGGTGGAGATATATGAGCAATATACTCGCTTGCTGTTTCAAAACTGTTGAATTTTATATAATCTGCTGTGGGTATATTGTATTTATTCATAAAATCCTTTGAAAATATCTTACTTGATTCCAATTGTGTGGCTTGCTTATTGGGACCGAATATCTTCATTCCATCGTTAATGAATTTATCAACAATGCCTAAAGCAAGGGGAACCTCTGGTCCGACTATTGTAAAATCAATTAAATTACATTTAGCCCATGCAAGTAAATCATCGATATTATCCGGTTTAATGTCAATACATTTTGCAATGTCACATATCCCACCGCATCCCGGAGCTACATAAATCTCATTCTTATCACCATTATCTTTTAAAATTTTCCATACTAATGAATATTCTCTTCCACCACTTCCAATAACTAATATTTTCATATTACTTCCCTGTTTTCATTTAGATATTTAATTGCTAACTCCTTGAATTCAGGAGGGACTAATATTTTTATAATTGACATTTCTCCGTGTTCAAGAGCTGCGATCTTACTATATGCTTCCCCAAGTATTTGTACGGGAATATCTAAGCTTTCTAATTTCCCCTTAATTATATCCGCTTCGAAATGTCCGACAACCTCCTTTATAACTATCCATTCAGAACTCATACTTCCTCCTTTATAAACCAATTAATTGGAGAATTCAACCATAGATTAAAATGAGAACAGTTCCTTGTCAGTGCAATTTTTGATTATTCATGTTCCTTTATCTATTTACATGTTACTAAATGCTATTTTAAATAATATAGGTTAATAAGTCAAGATAATAGAAGTGGATGGCAGGTCTTTAAATTTCTATTAGCAACTAAGGGAGAGGAAGAACCGCCACGAATAATCACTGAAAGGGGGGAGATAACAACGAATTTTCGTTTTTCGATTTACAATTCACAATTTATGCTCTTTCTGATGTTGGCACCCCCTTTTTATATATGTATATAAATATTCCGGATGCATATAATTATCTTTGACAATAAAACATTTTTATTCTATATTAGTATAAACCATATAACCATAAAGGGGTAATAAATGAAAATTACATTTTATGGCGCCACAAAAGAAGTTACCGGGTCAAAGCATCTTATTACAATAAATAATATTAACATATTACTAGACTATGGTATGCATCAGGGAAAAAGATCCGAATCTACAAAAATGAATAAGCGATTACCTATTTCTACTAAAGACATTGACTTTCTAATACTTTCTCATGCTCATATCGATCATTCGGGCCTCCTTCCTCTATTGATAAAAAACGGTTATTCAAATCCGATTTATTGTACAAAAGCTACCGAGGCTTTAATTGATATAATGCTGAGAGATAGCGGACATATCCAGGAAATGGATGTTGAATATATTAATAGAAGAAAGATTAAGCGTGGAGAGGAGCCTGTTAAAGCCCTCTATACAGTTGAAGATTCTCAAAATGTTATGCCCCTTGTAAGGGGAGTAAAATACTATGAAAGGATTAAATTGACTGAGGACATATATTTTACCCTTTATGATGCCGGACATATTTTAGGATCATCACAGGTGGTTCTGGAGTATAAAGAAGATAAACAGATGAAAAAGTTGCTTTTTACAGGTGACATTGGCAGAGACAAATTGCCAATAATTAGGGATCCGGATTTAATTGAAAATGTTGATACTATGATATCCGAATCAACATATGGAGGAAGATTGCATGGTGATATTACAGATGTTGGAACAAGGTTCAAAGATATTATAAACAAAACATATTCTCGTGGAGGAAAAATTGTCATTCCTTCATTTTCAGTAGGAAGGACACAAGAAGTTGTCTATACACTCAATAAATTAACAGAATCACATCAAGTACCTTTGGTTCCTGTTTATGTTGATAGCCCACTCTCGGTGAATGCAACGGAAATATTCAGAAAACATAGAGAATGTTATGATGACGAAACATGGTATATGATCAATAATCATGACGATCCTTTCGGTTTTAAAAAACTTGTATATATTAAAGATGTAGAGGAATCAAAGAACCTGAATAATTCTAACAAACCATGTATTATAATTTCAGCATCAGGAATGTGTGAAGCGGGTAGAATACGCCACCATCTTAAACACAATATATCTGATTCCAAAAATACGATTATGATAGTCGGATATATGGCTAAAAATACACTGGGAAGGAGAATCAGAGATGGGGAAAAAGAGGTGAAAATTTTTGGTGATATATATCCTGTAAATGCAGAGATGATTCTTTTTGATGAATTCAGTGCTCATGGTGATCAAAAAGATCTGATAGAACATATTAAAACTGCAGCTCCTAAAGAATTATTTCTTGTTCATGGAGAAGAATCGCAGATTGAAATATTAAAAAGTAAAATTGCGGAATTATCAAATATAAATGTAAATATACCAGATTTAGGGAGCTCCTTTGAATTATAGTGAGATGAAAGAAATTTATAAAAACTATCTTCTAACGGAAAGGAATTTGTCTCTTGACACTATATATGCCTATATTTCCGATATAAATCAACTTTTATCATTTACAGTTAGCAATCGGATTACTGAAACATCTATTGACGATTATTTTGTTAAATTAAATAAATCGCAATTTCTTGATTCTTCAATAAATAGAAAGATGTCTTCAATAAGAGCCTTTTTCCAGTTTTTATATGAAGAGAATTATATTTCGGATAATCCGGCCAAAAATATAAACACTCCCCATATTTTAAGAAAATTGCCCGATGTTTTGACTCAAAATGAAATATTAAAGATCCTTGATGAATGTGATTTAAATACAATGAAAGGTAAACGGGATCGAGCAATGATAGAAGTTGCTTACGGATCAGGTCTTCGTGTAAGTGAATTAATTAATATTAAATTATCCGATATAGATTTTGAAGAATCTTTAATTAGGATATATGGGAAAGGGAAAAAGGAACGAATTGTACCAATAGGGCAGTTCGGAATTAGTTATACAAAAATTTATACAAATGATGTCAGACATAACTTGAAAAATTTTCTTAATTCTGATATACTTTTTTTAAATATGAATGGAAATCCAATAACAAGAATGGGTTTTTGGAAAATATTAAAGTCTTATACCCTGAAGGCAGGGATAAAAAAACATGTATCACCGCATACATTGAGACATTCATTTGCAACCCATCTTCTTGAAGGAGGTGCAGATTTGCGTTCTGTTCAGGAAATGCTTGGACATTCGTCTATAACTACAACAGAGATATATACACATGTTGATAGAGAATATTTAAAGGAAACATTAAAATTATATCTACCAAGAGGATAATATGTTTAAACAGAGTAAAAAGAAAAAGAAAAAGGAAGATTCTAAAAACAATAAAAATAATCAAGTTAACAAGAATGAAAATATCGAGCAATCTATGGTTGACAAGAAAAGCTTTTTACAGAATTTAAGAAACAATATATTGGAAGATCAGGAGAAAGAAGATAAAGCCGATATATCTCATGGCAAAAAGGATGTATTAAAACAGTTAAAAAGTATTACAGAAGAGGAAACGGATGAAAATTCCGAATCAACCGAATTCGAATCTGAATTTGATGATTTAACGGAAAATCTTAATGAAATTACCAAAAATTTGGATGAAATAGAATCTGATAATAAAGATGAAATTACAATTAGTGAGGTTGCTGATGCATTCGAGTCATTGGAAAATACACTTGAAGATATAGTAGAAGAGGAAAGTAAAGAAAAAATATCTACATACTTGAAAGAATCGAGAGAAGAGTTAAACACTTTAAATAGTCAAATTAATAATAGAAAAATAGTACTTTCTAAAATTGAAGGTCAAATTGAAGAAAATAAGGAAAATAAACAAAAGATTGGAAAAGAACTTGATGAATTGATAAAGAATATCAAGGGAACAGAATCGGCAATAACCCTTATCGAAAGCAAGAAGGCGGAAATAGAATCGGAACTTAATAAAAAAGAAAAACGGTTTAAACAAATTGATAATAATATATCTTCTATGAATAATAAAATATCGAAGAAAGAAGACGAATTAAAACTTACTCAAGACAATATTGCTAAAGAATTAATTAAGAAAAATACAAAACTGGATGATTACAAGGGAAAAGTCAAGGAATATGAATCTCAAATCAAGAGTTACACTAAGGATCTTAATAATTTGAAAAGTAATATTGCGAATATGAATGATGAATATATAAAATTCAAGAAGAATAATGAGGAAACATTAGAAGATCTAAAAAAACAAAAGGAAAGCCATGTTGCTAAACTAGAGGAAAAATTAGAAAAGCTCAGCAATGAAATAGATAACAAGAATAATGAATTGGATAATATAGAAGATAGCATTGCAAAGCAAATGACAGCAACACTTGAAATAAATGAGCAGGAACATATACTTAAACAACTTTCCGTAAAAATAGAGGAGAAAGAAAGAAATATTGCTGATAAAAAAAACTTGTTATTACAAGTTGAAGAAACTATTAGTAATATAAATAATGATAAAGAAATTTTAGAAAAAGAAACTATAAATTTAGATAATGAAAATAAAGAGATTAAGACTGAAATAGTTAGAAATAAAAAGGAACTCGGTAAGCTTACAGATGAACTTGAAGTTATTAATGAAAAGATAGCTGATAGAAGCAATACTTTAGAATCTATTGATGAAAATGTTAAAAATAATGAACAAATTAAAAACAAAACAGATAAAGAGAGAG
This sequence comes from Caldifarciminota bacterium, assembly GCA_023132105.1. Taxonomy (GTDB): domain Bacteria; phylum Hydrothermota; class 32-111; order QNBC01; family QNBC01; genus JAGLYS01. The sequence continues at coordinate 2,451 of JAGLYS010000150.1, read as the reverse complement.
ATAATATAGAGAGTAACATTGCCAGGTTAAGAGAGGAAGAAGAAAACCTAAGAGTAAGCAATAGTAAAATGAGTAATACTTTAAAAGAGAATACTAAGAATGGTAAAACAATTGAATCGAAGTTAAATGATGATAAAGACAAATTATATAAATTGGAAAATGATATTGATAGCAGGATAGAAGAGTTCTCTAAATTAGAGGCTCAAATCGCGGAATATAATATTAAAATAGATGATAGAAAAAAGAAAGAAAAGGATTTGGATAAGAAAATAGAAGATATGGAATCATCATTTTTAAGATTAACAAAAGAAATAGAAAATAAAAAATCTAAATCAAGTATATTCGAAGAAAAATTAACAAAACTTGATGAGTTAAAAAAATCCGAAGCAGTTTTACAAAATGATATAAAAAATATGAAAAGAGAAAATGATTCATATTCAAAGGATGTCGAATTTAAAAAGGCTGAGATACTAAAATATAACAATGAGATTAAAAAATTAAAAGGGTTGGTTAACGATAATAAAAGTATTGTCAATAAAATCAAAATCAGCAAGGAAGAGTTGAGCAAATTACAAGATAGTATAAATAATAATACGAATGAAAATACTGATATTGAAGGTAAATTATCTGCAAAATTTGAAGAATATGATGAATTAAATCTAAAAATAAAAAAATTGAATAATGAAATCACTAAGTTAAATACTCTAAAAACAACTGAATTGAAGGATATTCAGGCAAACAAAAATGGAGTTGTTGATAGTTATGATGAAAAAATCAATGGAAAGAAGAAAGAGCTTTATGAGATTGAGAATAAATTGAGTTCCGATAAAGAGACAATATTGAAAATTGAGACAATGAGAGATAAAATAGAGTCTATTGTCTCCGCTAGAAAGGAAGAAGAGAAAAGGCTTTCAAAACAAATTGCAGAATATAAAGAGGTATTAAGTGAGAAAGCAGAGCAGGAAATACTTAAAGAGAAAAGTGAAATTATAAATTTAAAGAATGAAAAAAGTTCAATTGAATTGAAAAAACAAGAACTTGAATCAAATATTTTAGAATTGCAGAATAAAGCACAATCTCTTAAGAATATATTACAGAAAGGCATTGCAAATATTAATAAATTGAAAGAGGTAAAATCCCTTTTGTTACAGAATATAGATGATAAGAAATCAGAGCTGGTAAAATTGGATAAAGAAATTGGCAATCAGCAAAAAGCAAATATCCCGGGGGATGAAGGTGAAGACGGAAGTATTCTATTTTAATAGTATAATAATATAGATTTTCTCCTTCCCAACAATACTAATATTTATATATGATCTTAGTTCCTATTGTAGATGCATCACCACGAGATATTATTACATTAATATTATAAAAATTTCCACTTACAAGTGTATCCGTTGCTGTACTATCATCATTGAATATTACGGAATTTACGGATGTATTTAACATCGATTTACTCCAGATTGTTACAGTATCGGAAGTTGAAATCTTTTTAACTGATATATCCGTTAAAGCTCCATCAATACTATTCCATGATATTGTAAAGTCGTTTGTGCTTATAGTGTCAGCAGGTGAGCTGATAATTAGGTATTGAAGAAAATCAATTGAGTATGTGTGAATTTCTTCATCTCCGGATGTTTCCAATCTAAAATAATATGTTTTAGCCACATTGAGACTTTTGGTTGTATCTGTAAATATTCCTGCCTGTTCTGCCTTTATTGTTTTAATTGGCATATAGTTCGATGAATCATCTTGTGAACTGCGTTTTATTCGTATCGAATCAAAAGAGGGGGGAGTAGTTAAATTCCAATCTAAAATAACAGAAGTGAATTCAACAGCAGTAGCACTATCAGGTATAAATAAATGTGCACTTATACTTTGTTTTGTGAAAACCCCTTTGTCTGTAATAGATATGGGATTATTAAACGAGCAACCAATTGAAATAATTACTATTAATATGAAAAATAATTTTTTCATTATATCTCCTACTTTAAAGTTTATTGTCATAAATTGTAGATATGGATATACGATATTCAGGATTAAATGAATTTGTAAATTGTGATATATAACCCGAAACGGATGTGTTGATTCTTAAATTCTTTATATTATATCCAAGTCCTACAGAATAGATTGTATTGTCAGGAATGAAATTTAAAGCATCTGCATAAGCGCCTGCTGAATATATGAAATTATTATACCATTTGGAACCACTGAGATTCCCTCTTATACCAGCAGCAAAAATGAAAGGGGAAGATATTGTGAATTTTGTAACCTCGATACCTATACCGAAATTATCAGTTGGTATCACTGCAAGAGAAAGATTGAATCGGGTAGGGATTTTACCTGTTTTATGTTTTCCCCATAATACTCTTGAAAATACATTATTGATAGTAAGACCGGTTTTTAGTTTTTTGGCATCATAAAGAATTGAAAAATCAGATCCAAAACCGT
>JAGLYS010000015.1 GCA_023132105.1 Caldifarciminota bacterium | reverse complement strand
CTCAGTGCTATCTATGATTCAATATATAGTGTAAGTGATAATGAGACTACAATTGCATCGGATTACAAAAATAGAATTAAAATGAACTATGAGTGGATATCGTTATTTGCTCATTCCTGGCCTGGAGGACATTCATTCAAATATAATAATGGTAATAATTATAGCTATTATTATAGTTATGAAATCATCACGGATAATCCACCGGCAAAATTTTATAATCTCTTTTGTTGTTCCAATGCAAGATATACGGAAAGTGACTACTGTGCAGGAATGTATGTATTTAATACTTCGACGGGACTGGAAGCCATGGGATCTACCAAAACAGGTAGTATGCTCGAATTCCAATACTACTATAATAGATTGTCAACAGGAGAATGTTTTGGTGATGCTTTCAAATATTGGTTCGGAATTATGGCTGAAGCGTGGGGAGATACATCTCGATCATGGTTTTATGGTATGACATTGATAGGGGATCCTACACTTGTTATGAAGGATACATTGAGTGGAATTGTTAATAAAAAAAGAGAGCAACAGGAAAATTTTCAAATTATTATTAAGCAAAAAACAAATCAGGGTATAACTTTTCACATCAATGGTTCTTCGATTACCCATTCATCAATAAATATATATAATTTAGCAGGTAGAGAGATATACGGAATTAATTTTGAAGGTGAAACGGTTGAGTGGTGTTATAAAAATAGAAACGGAAGTGAGATTCCAAATGGCACCTACCTCTATAAAGTTGTTTCCGGGAACCAAGTGGGAAGTGGAAAGGTTAATATAATAAGATGATTCATTTGATTAATATTGAAATATTGGTTAGTATATATTGCAAAAGGAGGTAATGATGAAATATAAGATAGCATATTGCGGACTTGATTGTTCCGGATGTCCTGCATATATTGCAAAAGTAAATGATGATAATGAGATAAGGAGAAAAACAGCAGAAGAATGGAGCAAAATGTTTAATGCTGAAATAAAGCCCGAAGATATTAATTGTGACGGTTGTCATGCTGTTGATGGAGAATTGTTTATACACTGCTTTAAATGTCCGATAAGGAAATGTGCTTTGGAGAAGAATATTGAAAAGAACTGTGCATATTGTAAACTCTATTCTTGTAAGGAGACAGAAGAATTTTTTAAATTTGTCCCGGAAGCAAAAGAAACACTTGATAATATAAAAAAGAATTTATAAAATAATAAAAATATTTAGTAAATATCAGGAGGTTGTTATTAATGAAAAAGCGATTTATGTACTTATTATTCCTTATATTCATTACATCAAATCTATTTGCAAATAATAGATTAGATATAAAAGATGTTATTGCAAATAGTAAAAGTATCACAAAAGCCGGATATATAAATGCACATGATGTGCTAATAGATAATTTGATTAGTGTAGAATATGATACTACAGGTAAATATATATCATATGATGATACATATATTAAAATACTGGATGAAACAGGTAAAAACGATAATAGAATATTAAATTTAAGATATAGCAAGAGTTATGGGATGTATGATATTAAATTGATTGAAATAATAAAACCCGATGATCATATTAAAACAATTGATATTAAAGCGAATATGGACGATCAGGTTGAACCAAGTCAAGCAAGCATAAACATATACAACCCAAATTTAAGAAAAATAACTGTTCAGATCCCGGATCTGGAGATTGGTGATATTCTCCATTATTATATGGTTTATAATAACAAAAAAGCAAGAATAGAGGGGGAATTTTCGGATTTTCAATTCGGGCAATATACATCACCTATTGCTCATATGAAATATATATTAAAAGCACCGAAATCCAATCCTTTAAAAATGTTTGAAATTATCGACCCTGTTAAGGGGCATTACATAAAGAATGTAGTGAAAAAGGATGATAAGATTATTTATACATTTGAGGTTAATAATGCTCCGCAAATAATATCCGAGCCTTCGATGCCGGCTTTAAGGCGAGTAGTAATGAGAATGTTGGTATCAACATTGGATGATTGGAGGTATGTATCCAGATGGTATTATAACCTTACCGAGAATCATATGGATATAAATAGGGAAATTATTGATAGAGCTAATGAATTAGTAAAAGATAAAAAGACGGAGATGGATACAATCGAAGCGGTATTTTACTTTGTTTCCCGTAATATAAGGTATATGGGTGTTACCACAGAAACAGATAGACCGGGACTTGAACCTCATGATGTTTCCTATACATTCAGCACAAGAACAGGAGTCTGTAGAGATAAAGCTGCTCTAATCGTGGCAATGTTAAGGAGTGTAGGTGTCGATGCAAATGTTGTACTTATTATGGTGGGTCCTAAACTTGATAAGGATGTCCCAATGACATTTTTCAATCATGCTATTGCAGGGGCTAAATTAGAAAACGGGAAAGATATACTAATGGATCCTACGGATGAAACCTCATCTGTATTGTTTCCTGCATATGAAGCGAATATGAGTTATCTTATTGCTTCCTTAGAAGGCGATACATTAAAAACAAGTCCTCCTGTTTCTCCCGATATAAATAAAGTGGAAGTTAAAACAAATATTGATTATAAGGATGGTAAATTCTATTGTACATCCGATATAGAATTTTACGGCATTAATAATAATGCTTATAGAGGTTATTTTCTGAGGTTAAATAGAAATAGAATCGAAGAATTCTTGAAAAGGATTTTAAAAGAGATTGCAGGTGACATAAGTTTGAAAAGTTATGAAATATCACCGGAGGATCTATTGTCATCGAAAGAGAATCTTAGGATTAAAATCGAATATATAATAAACGATCCTATTATAGGGGAAGACGAATATAAAATGTTTAATCTTCCAGAATTAAGTAAAACATTTGGAGTTTATAATTGGGCATTGGGAAATGTTAATTTGAGTAAAAGGAAATATCCACTTAAAACTCGATATACCGCATCGGTAAATGAAAATATTAATTTGAATTATAATAATGGAACTAAAAAACTAAATGTAGAGCTTATGCCTGATCTTCTATATATTGATAAAGATGGATACACATTCAGGGCTGATTATAAGAAAATTGGCAATAGAATAACATTTTCCAAATATGCCGCTTTAAATAAACTTGAATATTATCCCGACGAATATGATAATTTAAAAAAACATTTGAGATTAGTCGAAAATTATAACAAGAAATATATAATTATTAAGGAATAAAGGTGAAAGCAATGAAAAGAAAAGTGACAATAATCGTATTGCTGATATTTACTGTATTTATATCATTTGTAGATGCCAGTATTTCTAAGAGTGATAAAAAAATCTATGATACAAAGATTGATAATATAAAATATCCAAATTCATCGGCTGCGATATTATTGGATTATACGAGAATTACGATTAATAGTGATTCTACATATAGTAAAACAAAAAGGGTTGTTAAGAGAGTATTAAACTATAAAGGGAAAAAGGAAAATTCCGAATATAAAATCACTTTTGATAAACGATATGAGAATATTGAAATCCACAAAGTTGTGACTATAAAAGAAAATAATAAAAAATATATTGAAATCCCTATTGATAAAAGTGCCATAAGGGAAATCGATTTACCCAGTGAATCGGGATTTATGGATTATGCAATACACAAAATGAAAATTTCCGCATTCTCATCGGTTGAAAATAACGATATTGTAGATATTGAATATACGAAGAAAAATAACAAAAAAGAAAGATTTACCGATATAATTATTTTTGGTTATAAGGAACCGATTTATAAAATTTATTATGAAATCATTATGCCTGAAAATATGAGTATAGAATTTAATAAATTGGAAGGTGTCACATTCAAAGAAAAGAAAATCGGAGATATGAAATTATATATATGGGAATCTGAAAAAACACCACAAATATTAAGAGAACAGGGGCAGCCTGAATGGTCATATTTTACAAAAACACTTTTTATAACAGTGTATTCGGATTGGAATCAATTTAAAAATGATCTTTTAAAACAATATGATGATAAAATAAAGATAACAGAATCAATAAAAAATTTAGCGGATATGATAATAAATGGAATAACGGATGATAGAAAAAAGGTGAATGTTATTTCAAAGTATATTGCAAAGAATATAGATTCGAAACCAGTTAATTCTCTGACCGATTTCAATTTAAGAAGTACCAATGATATTATTAAGAGCGGTTATGCAGCATCGTTTGACAGAATCGCATTGTTTCTTACTATGATGAAATATATTGGCATTGAATCATATCCCGTAGCTGTTGGACCGAAAGTATATTATTGGGATAAAAGGAAAGATTATTTGCAACCGAATTATTTTAAAACAATGATATGTAAAATAAAGATAGATAATAAGGAATACTATATAAATCCTGAAAGTGAATTTTACCCTCTGGGATATATAAATTATAATAATCATATAGGGCTTTTGATTAAGGAAGATAATGTGAAATTCGAAACGATTATGTCTGATTCCTTGAATAGAAACAGGAAAGAGAATGTAAAAACGATTAGAATAGATAGTAAAGGAAATGCAGTTATAACGGATAAATCTTTGATATGGGGGGATGAAGCGGTAAAGAAGAGAGAATCATTTACTTATATTACACCTGTCAAGAAAAAACAGGCATATGAGGAAATTATTAATATAATTTCACAGAATGCAGAACCTGTTAGTAAAGAGTTGAAAATTGTATTAGGTAATCCGGTACAGATTAGCTTCAAATACAGATATAATAATTTTGCTATTATCGACAAAGGGTTCATTTATTTTGATATACCGATAAATCAATTGCCTTTCAATCTAACTATTGAGTCTGATGATAGGAAATATCCTTATTTAAATGGCAACGAAAATAATGAGGTCTGGGATATAAACGTTAACTACCCAAAGAGTTATAAAACAATATTGAAGCCTGAAAATATAAATGTTGAAGATAATACATTTACTCTTGAAAAATATATCGAGTCTCGTAGAGGATATCTTAAAATAAGAGGTAATGTTAAAAGAAAACCATATATTGTGCCATTAGATGAGTATAATGAATTTTATAACAAAGTTATCAAACTTTCACATCCGAGATATTATAAAGTTCTTATGAAGAAATAGAGATAACAATGAATTCGTAAAACAAGTCGCAAGTATAAAGTTACAAGTTGCAAGGTGAGAAAAGAGAAAGAAAAGATGGGATAATTGCAGATTCTTATTTTCACAGGAATGACAGAAAGGGAGAGCCACCACGAATTCACGAATTTATAA
>JAGLYS010000149.1 GCA_023132105.1 Caldifarciminota bacterium | reverse complement strand
TTCCTCGCCCTTGATGGGAGAGGATTGAGGTGAGGGTGGTTATATTTCGTAGGTTAATTAGACATTCAAATTGTATGGATGTGCCGTCTAATTCAGTGTTTACATCTTCTTTTATATTATAGAATAATAGTATAATATTATTATACTATTGACATTATTTGAAATATAAAATAAAATAACATCCATAATGAAAGTAGATATTAAGATATCTAAATACCCAGGTAAAAAATTAGCTAAGTATATTATAATGTTATTTTAAATTTATTATTTGTTGTATCTATAAACTCGAAAGGAGGATTTAATGAAATGTATGAGGTTATGTGTTCTCTTTCTGTTTTGTTTTTACGGATTAATGGCAGAAACACCGCTTGGAGAAAACTTCAAGTTGCTTTCGAATGATGAGGTTGTAGTTATCGACAGTTATGGAGGCAATGGATATTTTGATATCTATGAGCCGGAAACAAATTCCTATAAACAATCATTTAATTTACCGGGGATACCTATTGATGTCGCCAGCGGTGATATCAATAGTTCGGGCTATGATGAGATTATAGGCATCTATTCGAATTCCATATATGTATGTTGGTACAATGGTTCTTCATGGCAGGGACAAAGTTATGATCTTGGGAAAGGCGGAATGAAATATGTAGCATGTGGTGATTGCATTGTAGATTCGATAAATCCGGGATGTGAAATTGTTACGGCTTCGAATGATAGTTTATTCAAGTGGCATTGGTCTCCGACAGGCATTAGTTTAGTAGGAAGCAGTTGTGCTTCAGGTACTATTTACGATATATGTTGCGGGGATATAGATGCTGACAGGTATGATGAGATTGTGTATCTAAAGTCAACATCAAAGAGCAATCTGGATTTAGTATATATTAATGAAGATGGAAAATACCGAGTTTGCCCTACATCTATTATTCCGGATGAGAAGGGTAACTGGACTAAATTATCAGCAGGTAATCTTAGAGAGGATATAAGAGAGGAAGTGGTTATTCTTGAAACAAATAGTTGGCCTTCGAATTATGCAATGCGTTTCTTTGAATATGATTTAACGGACAGTAGCTTTGTGGAAATTAAAACTATGAGTACTGGTGATCGTGATGAAATAGATATATCCTGCGGAAATGCAGATACGGATAGATATGAAGAGGTATTTTTATTGCGTGACGATAAAACGGTGTATGTCTATAATTATGATAATTATGAAGGATCTTTTGGTTTGTCAGCGAGTACCAATCCGGTGAGAATCAGTGCTCCGGACTGGGACGGAGATAATGCTCATGTTATTCTTACCGGAGGTCCTTATCTTTGTTCATCGGAACTATGGCCAAGCTTGGTTATTTCACTTCCCCCCTATCATACCGGAATTGTTGAAGGGCAATGTATCATTAAGTATGGTGAAGATTATCAGATAAATCAGAATATGGAAGCCACATTTGCCCTTACGGCTCAAACTGCTCTGGGATATGGATATAAATTTCCGAGTGGTCTTTTCGAAGCAAATGTTAATGCTTCGATTGAGGCAGGCGTAAAGAAAAATCTAAGAGAAAGCAGTAGCTTTTCATGGGGATCCTGGTACACGATATCCAGTGATTATAATAAAAATGTTGTTATAACAACGAGAACATACTATAACGGATTCTTTTATAAAATATCGGATCCCAAAAATCTTTTAGGTGACTCACTGAATAATGATACGGTAAATATGGCTGTTCCGATTGCATCCGGAAATATTGCAATGGCAATGGAAGATTATTTAAATTATGCCGATACAATCGATTATTTGCCTAAAGGTTTGCTTCTTCCGATTCAACAACCGGGTAATGTAATGAATTATCCTCAGGGGTATGTCTACCCGAATGGTTATTCAATACCAATTGAAGACTTACTTTTTGTAAATCATCCGATTTACGCCGTAGTTCCCCAGGGTATAAATGGAGGATGGTATATTAATCTTCAGCAGACTCAGGTACGTGAAAGTGTTCTCTATTCCAAAGGAAATTTAGTAGGGAAACTATCGGGACAAATTCCAAATGGTCCCTCATTTTCCTTTCAGGTTGCAGCAGCAATCGGAGCCCAAAAAACTCATAATTTCAAGGTTGGACAGGAATTGAGAATCGAAGCGACAATGGGCTATATACCCGATACATTGAATTTCTTGGACTGGTATTATGAATACAGTCCGTATATTTATCATGCATCAAGCGATTCAGGTGGCTATTATGTAATGAATTTTATGACTCAAAATATGGGATCTGGTTATGTAGCGGGAATTAAGGAAAATAAGGTATCAAAAGCAGGAATAAAAGATGTAAAATTAGCTATATATCCGAAAGTATTTAAAAATAGTATAAATATACAATTCCAAATACCAAGTGAGATACTGGAAAAACAGACTCCAACATTGAATATATATAATGCTTCAGGCAGATTAGTAAGAAAATATAACGGACTCAATCGTTGTTCTTTCTCATCAGTATGGAACGGGACGGATAATGCAGGCAATAAGGTTAAAATGGGTGTTTACTTTATTCAGTTTAAAGCTTATGGTTTCAATAAAACGAAAAAAATATTACTTGTAAAATAATAATATTGTATAGTGAAAACTGCGGTCTATTGGATTAATTTGATAAGGAGATAAAATGAGAAAAGTAATACCTTTGATAATACTCTTAATCATAGTAATTATTCCGATCTTTTATCTGAATGCTACATCAAGAAATGCACAATGGACAGTTATGGTATATTTGAATGGTGATAATAATTTAGAGGAATATGGAATAGGAGATTTCAATGAAATGGAAGCAATCGGTTCTTCGTCCGATATAAATATTATTGTTCAATTCGATCGGTCTATATCGTATGATCAATCAAATGGAGATTGGACTACATGTAGACGATATTATGTAACACAGGATAATAATGCAAGCTTGATTTCATCGGAGCTGATTGAGGATATAGGTGAAGTGGATATGGGTGACCCTATTACTCTTGCAAATTTTGCTAACTGGGCTAAAAACAATTACCCTGCTTCCAATTATTTGTTGATAATATGGAACCATGGAGAAGGATGGAGGAAAGCGGGAGGATCTATCGAACCTATAAGGGCTGTCTCTTATGATGAATCCAGCGGAAACCAAATTTCAGTTGCTAACGGTGAATTATCACAAGCTTTATCTTCGATTGGACATGTAGATATAATTGGTTTCGACGCCTGCTTAATGCAAATGTGGGAGGTTATGGTAAATGTATCCGAATATGCAGATTGTATGGTAGGCTCGGAAGAGACGGAATCAGCTTATGGATGGAACTATACGGGATTTTTAAATGATTTGAGTATTAACCCTATGATGGACCCGATTAGCCTGGGGAAAAGCATAATAAATAATTCGAATCAAGCTACATTATCCGTTATAGACCTTACTCAAATTGGTAATTTGACACTATGTGTAGACACATTCGCATTGGAGCTAATGCGAGCGAAGGATGAAGGATATACAGATACAATTAAAACTGCAAGAAATAGAACTCATAATTTCTATGAATGGTCATATATTGATCTGTATGATTTTGCCGATCATATTAGACTTTCCAATGTTCCGGAAGCTTTGAAATATACCTCTTTGCAGGTAATGAATAGTATTGATAATGTTGTAAAAGAGACACATAATACATGTATGAATGCTTATGGGGTTTCCATTTCGCACCCTACTTCTTTTACATATTATAATAGTTTATATTCTAATTTGGAAGTTGCTTATCTTACGAAGTGGGATGAATATCTGAGAGGATGTATGTATAACGATTCAGTGGGTATATATAATGATATTGGAAACAATTGGGTAGGTATTGATACTATTAATCTTGATGGTTCTCCCTATTCATTCTGGGGATACGATATAGACACATCTTTCCATGCTGCTGTAAGATTTACATCCTCAAAACCCTGCTCGATTAAGGCAATAATTGCTTTTTTCAATCATGAGTTTGACTACTCTTTATATATTTATAATACAGGTAAATATTTAATGCCTGATAGTATACTTCATATCCAAACGGGAACGGCACATCACTGCTGGAATTACATACCATTGCCTATTCCAATTGTATTACAATCAGATGATGATTTCTGGGTGTCAATTTATACACAAAATGCTTATTACCCCATAGGTGTTGATAATGGTTCATGGGCATCACACCGTTCTTATTGTTCCTTTGATGGCGAAAATTGGGAAGAAGCATTTGAGAATTCTACTTTCTATAATTTCAATATTAGAGCGGAGGTGCAATACTCCCCTTATATGTCTGTTAAAGATCAAAAAATTAAAAAAGAAATCAATCAAAAACAAGAATGCATCAATATGAAAATTTATCCTAATCCTTTTAATGAAATTGCGGAAATAAGTTTCAATATATCTCAAATTGGCGGACAGAAGGAAAATAAATTAAAAATCTATGATATTACAGGGAAGCTTATAAGAAAGTATAGGGTTAATAATAATGTAGGATTGCAGAAAGTGTTTTGGGATGGTAAAGATTATTTGGGAAATTGTGTTCCTGATGGTGTTTACTTTTGTCAAATTAGGACAGGGAATCTCAAGGAACTTAAAAAAATAGTTATTATGAGATAAGGAGAAATGGGGGAGGAAGAAAGATAGATCAACCACGAATTCACAAATAATAGGGAATGGACATCAGACGCCAGACATCAGACTTCAGCCGAGAAGGGATGGAGAATTAAAAACGAATTCCACTAAGAGAGGGGAA
>JAGLYS010000148.1 GCA_023132105.1 Caldifarciminota bacterium | reverse complement strand
TCGTGGTGGATCTCTCCCCTCCCCTCTATTTTGCTTTTATTTTTTCAATCCATCCTTTAGCACCAATATCCTTGAATATTATTTTTGCTTTGGCATAATATTCTTCAGCAATGATTTTATCTCCCGATTCATTGAACATCAAACCCTGATAATAATAGACCTCCGCAATCTCATATTTCCTCTTTAATTTCTTTAAAAGAGATATCGATTCGGAAAATGAAGATTTCGCTTTATTCCATTTTTTCTCTTTTGTATAAAGACGACCGGACAGACAAAGTGCAGTTGCTTTTCTTTCGATTGTACCAAGTTCCTCTGATAACGATAAAATATGTTTTATCCCTTTCCTCACCTCAATCAGATTGTTCCTTTCCAAATATAACAAGGTACGACCGATATAGGCATCCGTAATACCCATCTTGAATTTTATGTTCTTTGCAATAGAGAAAGCCATATCATAGTTCTTCTCGGCAGCTGAAAAATCATTCTTTTCAATAAATATTCTTCCAATACTCAAGAGATTGGATATCTCGGTTTGACAATCTCCAATTTCTTTTGCAATTTTTAGTGAATGTTTATAAAGATTCATAGCTTTGGAATAATTCCCAAGATAATAATTGACAGCACCCATACTGTTAAATGTTTCCTCTATACTCTTATGGTCATTAATTTCCTTTCTTATTGTCAATGAGTATTTGTAATTTTCCAATGCCTTCTTATAATTACCAAGATCACAATAAATTCTGCCAATATTATTTAGACTCACTGCCTCCCCCCTACGATTACGAGTCTCCCTCTTTATTTCCAACGAATGCTTATGAAACTTTAATGCTTTGCTATACTTACCAAGATTATCATAAATAATAGCTATGTTATTTAAAATCGTTGCTTCATTACTACGACCACCAATTTGCTTAATTATTTTTAACGAACGCTGGTAATACCCTAATGCCTTGGAATATTCACCAAGATTATCATAAATAACACCTATATTGTTATAACTTTTCGCCTTACCACTTAGATCACAAATATCCTTATATATCTTTAACGAATGATTATGATATTTTAATGCCTTTTGATATTCGCCAAGACTGTCATAAGTTACACCGATATTATTAATGCTTTTTGCTTTGCTTCTGCGTTCATTAATTTCCTCGGCTATTTTTAATGAATTCTGATAAAACTTCAATGCTTCGGAATATTCACAAAGATACCAATGAATATTACCAATGGTATTGAGGGTTCTTACCTCACCTTTTAAGTCTCTTATCTCCTTATAGATACTCATAGCCAAATTAGCCATTTTAAATGAAACTTTATATTCACTTATATAAATATATATATTGCTAATCTCAAAAAGACTATCTGCTTCTTCTTTCTTGTTGCCAATCTCTCTTGCTCTTTCAATTGTCTCTTCCAGATCAACGATTGCCTTCTCATTTTCTCCGGTTAAGCGTAATACCTTAGCTCGATTCCTCAAACATTCGATGTTTTTTACCTCTTCCCCCTCAGTCCTATCCCCGGACAAATATTCTATTGCCATACTGTAAAATCTTATTGCATCCTGATTCGCATATGCATCCCTCGCTCTATCACCAGCTATTATACTATATTCTATAGCATTCTTCCGGTTATCACCTTCATAAAAATGGTACGCCAACTCCTCTACTATCTCCTCGATACGACCCTTATAAAGATCCAATAATTTCTCACCTACTTTCTGATGGTACCGCTTTAGTTTAGCACTACCTATATTACCGTAGATTATTTCCCTTATTATGTCCTTTGAAAAATAATAATGTTCTCCTCCCAATTCTTTTAATAACCTTACCTTCACTACACCGTCCATCAAATCAAAAAGATGCCCCTCATTCATTCCCGTTATATCCTGCAAAAGATTGAAATCAAACTCCCTGCCAATTACTGCACCATATTCCAATAAGTTATATGACTCATCCTCGATAATTTCCAATTTCCTCTCGACTACTCCCTCCACAGAATATGGAATAATTACCTTACTATCTTTCTTAAATGACCACTCCCCTTTATTCCAGAGAAGTGCATCATTCGCTTTTAATGATTTCATTAACTCCTCAATGAAAAATGGATTACCACCCGTCTCCTTGATTATATATTCGGTAAGTTCACTCGAAGGATTACAATCCAGAATAAACGAAAGTATCCGTGCAACATCCGGCTTCTTCAACGATTCGAGTTCCACCCTCTCATACAACCCCTCACGAGACATAAAACTCAATACATTTGGAAATGACCCCTCCCTTGCCTCCTCGATACGATATACAAGAAAAAAATAAACAGGAGTATCCCTTAGTGTTCTAACCAAATAATACAAAAGATCAAGTGAAACATCATCTGCCCAGTGAACATTATCCAGACAAATAAACAGTGGTACATCAGAAGCCCGACATTCCAGAAATTTCCTCACTCCCTCAAAAAATCGAAACTTATCAACCATATATATATGTCCCTTTTCTTCTATCCTTGTAGATAATTCAGGGACTATCTTCATAAGTTCAATCTGATATATCCGGGGTATACCTTCAATGAATCCCATACCACAATCCTCTATCACTGCACGGGCAATCTCCCTGAACGGATAATATGAAATAGACCTCGTAGTGGTTGATAAACTACTGCTCAAAAATTGGATATTATGAAAATCGGCATCCTTTGCAATCTCCTGTACCAATCTCGTCTTGCCTACACCAATTTCCCCACTGATGCATACTGCTCCTCCTTTTCCTTTAAATATGGGAGCCACAAATTCCTTAACCCTACCTATCTCCTCTTCTCGTCCGACAATCTCTGCAGTGGGTATATTTAATCCCTTGCTCTCCGATTCAAAAACACCTATCCTATCCCTACCATGGCGTTTGGCACTGTATAGATTCCTATCCGCAACATCAAAAAGCTTTTGCCAACTTTTCGCATCACGAGGAAAAGAAGATATACCAATACTTAAGGTTAACCCTATCTTTGAAAATTTTTTCTCCCTGCACATTTTTATAAGACGATGCGAGAATCTCTCAGCTTGTTTATAATCTGTATTGAGAAGAATACAAACGAATTCGTCTCCACCATATCGAAATACCGTATCATCAGACCTTAATAAAGGATAAAGAAATTTGCTAAACTCTTTTAAGACAACATCCCCAAAGCTATGTCCATAGGAGTCATTTACATTCTTGAAATGATCCAAATCAATTATAAGTACCGATAGAGGTTTCCTTTTATGTTTTGCTTCCTCAATCTTTTTATACGCCTTTACATTGAGATATCGGCGATTGCTAAGACCTGTTAAATCATCTATGTATTCATTGCCTATTTTACTCATTTACATCTTTCCTTTACTAAAACACCCCAATAAGTATACATTAAGAAAGTATATTATCTTTTTGGCACCTCTTTTCCGATCTTTCAAAAACGAACTATATATTTAATTTTAATCTATTATATATTCTGTGTCAAGAATAGAATTATTTGCCCCCTCTTCATGTAATTCCCTCCCGCCTATGGAGGGAAAGTTACTATATGGTGATATTTCCCAATATTTCTTCCTCGCCCTTGATGGGAGAGGACTGAGGTGAGGGTGATTGTATTACATAAAATATATTCTCTTCTCTTAGTGTAATTCGTGAAATTGTAGGGGGAAAACACATATTGCGATTGGATTAGGCATACAAGCGTGTATGCAAGGATATAAGGTTTTATTTACAACAGTTCCGAGTTTAATAACACGATTAAAAGAGAGTCGTTCAGAGCGTTTATTATTGGGAAGCCAGAATAGATTTGAGAAATATGATTTGGTAATATGTGATGAATTTGGATATATCTCTTTTGATAAAGAAGGTTCTGAATTATTGTTCACACATCTTTCATTAAGAGCAGGTAGGAAATCTACAATAATAACAACAAACCTTTCTTTTGAAAGATGGAGTGAAATATTTGGTGATCCTGTTTTAACGGCTGCAATGGTAGATAGATTAACACATAAAGCATATATTGTAGCCTCTTCTTTGGAATAAAACCCTCAAATATTTAAGGGTTCAATTCTATCAAGCAAATTTAAAATTCTTTTCCGTAAAGAGCTTTATGCAAGCATCTACCACAAGCGGATCATAAAGTATACCTTTATTTTCTGAAATCTCCTCCAGTGCTTTTTCTATACTGTATGCCGGTCGGTAGGGACGCTCAGAGCTCATAGCTTCTACAACATCAGCAACAGCAACAATTTTCCCTTCAAGCATAATATCCTTACCATCAAGATTCTGAGGGTAACCAGTTTTATTAACTCTTTCGTGATGTTGAAGCACGATATCAGCGACGGGAAAACCAAATTCTATCGTTTTCAATATGTCAGCACCAATCTGCGGGTGGGTTTTAATCCTATCCATCTCTGCATTATTTAACCTGCCTGGTTTGTTGAGAATATCGCTGGGTATAAGTATCTTACCGATGTCATGTAGAATAGCAGCGATACGGATTCCTTCTATACGTTTTTTCGAAAGGTGCATCTCATTTGCTATAGCACAGGCAATTTTAGCAACCCTACGTTGATGACCTGCAGTATATGGGTCCTTCATCTCTACCGTCAAAGCCATCGCATGAACTATACCTTCAGTGGTTTTTTTCAGTCTCTCGAAACTCTTTTCCAGTTTTCTCTCTACCTGTAACTGTGCAGTAATGTCACGACCAAAGCTCACCGTTCCAACAATTCTATCTTTTTCATAAATAGGTGCAGTATTTACCGATAGAAAAAGAATCTCATCCTTTTTATCATAGATTTTCACCAGATACTGCTGTGATTCACCCGATAAGGTTTTCTGAAAGACTTCGTTTACCATTTCTAAATCGTCAGGATGAATCATTGGAACAAAG
>JAGLYS010000147.1 GCA_023132105.1 Caldifarciminota bacterium | reverse complement strand
CCCTGATATTGTAAGGGAACTTATTATTTCATATATTATCCCTTAAAGATAAATACAAATTTATTAGTAATTATTCTACACATATAAAATAATTACTAAAGCGAATAAAACCGGATTATTTGTTAGTAAGCAACAATAATACAAAACACCATATTCTAAGGATGAGATAGTACTAAAATCTAAAACATAAAAAGGGATGAAGCAGTATTCGATGGTTAATTATTGTTAAGGGGAAAACATTAAATTGTAATTCCAAAAACATATTGAAATAAATATAATTTATGATAAAATAATAAATGGATTTAAGTGTATATTATATAAAAGTAAAAATGAATAAAACAGGGAAATAAGTACGAGAACATGGATATACGCCCTTATAAAAGATTAGCTGCATTATATGATAAAGATTGGGGGGGATATTGCCTTCAGTATTTGAAATTAATAGATTATATAATTGAGAAATATAAATTTGTTCCCAAGTCTATTCTTGATATAGCTTGTGGTACCGGGAATTTACTTGCTAAGTTATATGATCAAAAATATAATGTGATTGGTATCGATGTAACTCCGGAGATGATTGAAATAGCAAAAAATAAGTATCCTTATATAAAATTTCATATTGGAGATATGTGCTATGTAGATCTGAAGACGAAAGTGAATTTGATAACATGTGCTTTTGACTCTTTAAATTATATTAGAGATGATAATAAAATGGATAAGACTTTTAAGAACATTTATAAGCATTTACACCCGGATGGTTTCTTCCTTTTTGATATTAACACGCCTATTTTATTTGAGAATCGACATTATGGAATTATCAATCATGAGTATAAGGGAAAAAAATTCGAGCAGATTTTAACATATAACAGAAAAAGTAAAATTGCTAAAACAGTATTCCATTTTGAAAACGGAGAATTGGAGGAGCATATCCAAAAGGCGTATACAAGGGATAATATGAAAACATTTTTAATGAAAAATAAATTTAAAATAATGGATACATTTGAGGATTTTGATTTTAACATTGCTAATAAATATTCATCAAGAATCATTTTTATCACTTGTAAAAAATAGTATTCAATACATTATTTGGTATTATTACCTATTCCAAACAGAACATAAAAGTAATTATTAAGGGATAAATTGTATCAGTTTATAGATTTAACGTAGAATATAAATATAAATTAACTATTTCAACTTTTGCTTAACCGAATTTATTTTATCCTTTGGTTTTACTGATTTATCTCTTCTGTCATCAATCATTATACTTGTTATGATTCTGGGGAGATTGTGTTTCTCAAAGAGAAAGTTATGCATTTTGTACATTATATTAAAGCATTCTTTTATATCTTTACAGCTAATTACCGTTGCTGTTGGTGTAAGTGTATATTCTATACCATTGTCTTTCAAACAATCAATAATTTCAGCAATATATTTGCTAACACTTACATTAGATTTGCCTGTTATAGGGATTACCGTAATTTGAAACATTGGCATTTTTACTCTCTGTATTTAATTTGGAATCTTTTTTACTATAAATGCATCCGCAGTAGTTTTGTCTGTATAATCCAAGTTCTTTGGAATATTGTAAGGATTTCTTAAAGCCATCATTCTTCTTGAAATTCTCTTTTACATATGTGATCCTGAGTAGTTTTGCAATTTCATTACCAATATTGTTTATAATAGCTGCGTTCTTATGAGGGCTTATTGTAAGTGTTGTTGTAAAATACTCAAAACCCAATTCTCTAGCCTTTTTAGCTGTATTAAAAAGGCTATTTTTGAAACAGATGTTGCATCTGTATCCCCCCTCAGGTTCGTCTTTGAAAAGTTCCGTTATTTTGAACCAATCATTAGAATTATATTTCGATTCAACATAAGGAATATTCCATTCGGTAGATAATTTTAGAAAGGACTCATATCTAATCGAATATTCCTTATAAGGATGAATATTGGGATTAAAAAAATACATAAATACTTCAAAGTTATATTTATTTTGCAAGACTTTAATCGTATGTGTTGCATCCGGTGCACAACAAACATGAAGTAATATACGCTTATTATCCATCAAAAACTAACGGATTTAGATAGTATAATGTTAAAATAGTAATTACTAAAATTTACATTCGAATTTTCCATACAATTTTCATCAAGAACCGTACATGGAATCCCGTAATCAACATATCTGAATGTTCCGGTTAGATTCAAATTGTTATCCGAATGGTATGTATATGATATTATATATGATGGTATCAGAAGATCAGTTTCAATATATGATTGTTGGACTGATGTCCCAAAGGATATTCTTTGACTACTACTCAGTTTATGCTCTACCTGAACCTTTATATAAAAAGAATTATTCAATGTATTATCATAATATACCGAATCATTTGGTGTAGTAATTTGAATGTTATTCCACATAGTATAATTGCCATCGACAATTAGCGTTACAGGTAACTTATTGGGCATTTTCAATTCTATTTCCCCTCCGAAAACATATGGGTATCTAACATAATTGGTATATGTTAGAGTTAAAGTGTCTGTAGTCCTATCATCCTGAATTCTAATTTTAGGCCTGAATCTTGTAAAAATTGATGCTTTTACAAAATTGCCCGGTGTTATATTTATTCCTACATTAAATAGATTCCCTGAAAATGCATATTTGTCAATTATTGTTGTGTCTTCCATATTAACATCTACAAAGAGATGTTCATATCTATGATATTCTTTTCCCTGAATGTTCTGATAACTTCCCGAAATACCAAGCCAAGGAAGAGGGGTCGCACCCAATACAAATCCAACCCTATTAGAATTATCTTGAATATACCTTATAATTTCGCCTGTTTTTACATAGTAATCATCATGTTCAATAAGATTATAATTATAAGCATTCGTTCTAAATGGTGCATATACAAGCCCAGCGGAGACATACTTACTTCTAAATGCAATTTCGAAATTATGTAATCCGTAATATGGGAAACTATTTTCATAAATCGTATAATCCGCCAGATAATTGTCATAAGAATCAAATAATTTCACACTTCTTTTTTCATTTACTACAATATAATCACAACCTATCATTAAACTTAATCCTTGATCAAGATTAAAAATAGATGCTGAATTTACAATCATCGATTTGTTATAATTCAATGTATTTAAAAAATCAAAATCACCATATCCGTTAATACCTTCAAGATTATATGCACTTAAAGATGTGAATAAGGTTATTATAGTAATCGCAATTATAATTATATATGCCTTTTTCATATTTCCTCCTACCATCTCAAATCTACTTCAAGATATATAGCATTCTCATTTTGATAATCAACAAAAGGTCTAATTGGTTTGGGATCACCGTTTTCAAAATGTGGTGGGTAATCCGTTGTTTCCATACCGGAGTGATTGTAAATTGTTGACTTATACCTGTATTTCAAACGAATATATAAATTCTTATTTATATTATCTGAAAATGTCAGATAAAATTTGTGTCCGTCACCATAAAGAAAGTCAATGCCCGTGTCTTCAAAAATCCATTGGCTCATACCATTTGTTTTCCAGACGGCTATTCCTCCGATTAAGCTAAGATTACTGCTGAATTTGTGGTCAAATGATGTATTTATATATCCACCGTTAATTAATGATCTATAACCATATTTTGGGTTTGGTGTTAAATGAACCTGACCGTACCTGATTTCGGTATTAAGATAATCTCTGTTTGGAAATGTTGCAAAAACCCTGAATGTAGATTCGAATGTTCTTGAATTTGTAGGTTCTATTTCCTTGTATAGATATTTGGATTGGTATTTCCCTTTCAATCTAATATGAAGAGGAAATATCGGTCTATATTCAAGTTCTCCCTGAACCCTATAGTTGTTAATACTATATGCTTTGTTTTGCCACAAATCGATATAGAGATGTGTGATTGTAAAGCTCTGAGAGAATTTGTATCTGGTGCCAAGGTATATACCCTTTTCGGATTTAGGGGAGGGGAAATCCTGAAGGTATGAATAGAGCGGATTAAGCAATCTGTAATCTTTTTCAAATAGACCATCGTCAAATCTGTCCTGTTCCATAAATCCTCTCATATACGGATTAAAATATACAACATCATAATCTCTGTACATTGCATTCAGGAAAAAATCATTGAAGATGATATCAACTTTACCTGTAAATGCATATCCGTCTTTAGAACTTTTAATATATTCCAAATCGACGGATGAATTCTTTATAACCGTTTTAAAATAACCACCAAGAAATTGAAGTGTGCTGTCTCCCTTAATTGTAGTATAATTCGGATCTATAATAGAATTGGCATCCCCGGGTATATCAAGTTCTTCAGCAGAAGGTCTCCATAATTTATCATATGAGATATTCAATCCTTCGACTCCGATAAATGTACCTGCTGGAATCATTTGAAATCTACCAAGATTAAAATCAAGTTTTCCACCATATGTTGTTTCAGTAACTTTATTGTTAAAAATAGAAAGATCATAAGGAAGATCTATAAGCATATTAAATGAAGTTGTATCTCTATTGAGTATGGCATCTCTTTCTGCATTCGAATAGAAACCTATAAAATTAAAATTCCAGATATTAAGTTCCGTTGCTGCTCCTTTAAACATAAATTCTCTATTCGAAGTTAGATCTCCGAAAATACCATCGGTTCTACTTAATATTCTACTTCTTACTTCATCGGTATTATCTATCATAAGTCCATTATTGAATGTAACTCTATAATTCCCAAGTATTAAATTCTTTAAAAAAGGATAATTCGAAACGGATAGATATCCTTTAATTAATTCATTTCTACCATTTCTTCTGAAGAAAGAAGCTCCTCCTGTAATTTTATCTCTGTAACCGAATTTAAGTTTCTCTGATATGTTTGGTAGCATTTTGATATTCGTTAATTCACTTTTTGCTTTACTAAGATCGTTTCTTAATCCTACTATTTCATTATCTGTCCAACCGGCATTAGATAATGCGGAATATGTATCTCCCGTATCACTAATATCACTTATAGAGGAGTTAAGCACAGCAATAAGAGCTGATATATTACAATCAAAATAGGGTAATTGGTTTTCACTTTCAATATTTGTTCTAAAATAGCCATAAAATGGTTTTAGATATTTATCTCCACCAACTCTTATGTAATCGCGAAGATTTACAGTACCGTAATGGGTTAAATATTCGATATGATTGAGATTCGAGACATATCTGAATGTTCCCCATTTCTTTCTATGATTGACGATTGCCGCTGCATCAACATTATTAACACGGTCAATATTCGCAATCTCTTTATATGTAGCATTATTAATATCCATAGGATACATAAGTAAATTTTCCCATAAATCAATTGCCCCTTCTCGAGGACTATCTTCGGAAGCAAGTTTCGACTTTAGATATTCAATCTTTTGCTCACTCCTTGAAACCTCCTTCAAAGGTATTAATGAGCAATTCTCTTTAAGTAATAAAAAAATATCTTTTGTCATTCCATTAATATTCCATAGTTCATATATGCTGGAGAAAGAACCGTAATCATTTCTGTATAGTATTAGCTTCTCAGCAATTTGATTGTTTTTTATAAATTTTTCTAATTCCTGTTTGCTAATTTTATTTATATCATATGCCATATCTCCAAATAATGGTGTAATAAATATTATGATAAAAAGGAGATAGTAGAAATATTTTTTCATAAGCTACCTCCTAAAAGTTTATGGAGATTCCAACCTCATGAGAATCACTGATTTCTCTTTGGCTTTTATACGCATAGTTAAGAGCAAATTTGCCATATTTTAACGAAAATCCAGCACTGTATAACATTGGGTTTGTTGATATACCTGTTCTTATTGTTAAATAGTGAGAAAGAACTTCATAATCAATAGCAGCTGCTACCCTTGTATCGTATCCCTCTTCCTTTTCAAACTGCAGTGAAGTTAAAAGACCATTATAGGGTTCATATGATAAACCGAGAATGAGATTTGCAGGAATGTAATAAGCAATTACCTTCCCAAATATTGGTCTATTGATATTATGAACTGCCGCACCAATTGAAAATGTTGAGAATAGGTTTCCTATAAAGCCAAAATCCAGAGATATAGCATTTGCACTACCAAATCTCTTCATACTTATATTGTATAATTTAAAATTATAACCGGCATGTATATGTTCCGCAATATTGAAATTATGTGTAAAGAATATTCCCTTTTCACTTTCAAGTACTCCATTGGAAAAAACATAATTCAATGAGTCAGTAAAATCACCTGTTATATCTCTTTCGATATAGGATAATCCGATATTACCCACTGATGTTTTAGCCCCGTAAGAAACATAAAAATGATTATACATCATAAATAATTTACTATAACCAACACTTATGGAATGTTTATCTATATTGGTAAATGATGCGGGATTTATAAAGGATGATGTCATATCGCCATATAAGGCAGCTTGAACATTTGCTCTTCCGTCACCTATAATATCTATATTAAATCCTTCAAATGCTCCGTATGAGATCATTGGGAAAATCAAGATTAATAAAAGAATTGTTCGTTTCATATAGCACCTGCCTTACTTTAATTGAGTTCCAATTACAATGGCTTTTTTTATTCTCTTTCTCGTACCGTTAGGCATTTTTAATGTATATACAATAATGTATGGACCTATGTTAAGATATGAATCATGGTCATTTCTTCCGTTCCACCAGAAACTAATATTACCGGATGCCATATTCGTTCCGAAGGTTTTTACAAGTCTACCTTTAAGGTCATAGACTTTTAGATCGAATTTCCCACCGGTGGTTCCAATAATGTCAATATTAAGCATTTCACCGTTATCTGGTCTGAATGGATTTGGATATAGAGATATATTCATTTGATCTGTTGTGTCCGGAGGTGTAATCAATGATAGATCACTAAGAAATCTCGGCATTAACTGATATCCCGATGAATATGGTTCCGAACTGTCATATTGCCCTTCGATACCTGTAATAGATACATAATCACCGTTTTTAAGATTTGTAAATATTGTATCATCAGGTATGCCCGTGGAATTGTTAATTCTAATGTCTATTACTGATTGTCCGTTCCAAACTTGCATATTGTACCCGGTACCTGCCAAATAAGGTGTGGAACCGAGAACACACTTTTCAACCTTAAAAAGCTTCCCTTCGTTTCTCTCATTTAAACCCGAGGATAAGGGTAAGATTTCAGGAGTAATATATGCACCTGAATCACTTATTATCGTTATGTTATTTATATCATCATAGATAATTTCCGTAAGACCATTATATTCATCGATAATACCTTTTACAATAACCTCTTTACCAAGTGTGAACCGTTCCGAAGCATCCTCTTCACCTGTAAAGACATTGATCCCTGCCGTTGAGTCTTGTATATAAAAACTTGTGGTTGATTCCGTCGGATTAAAACTCGCTGAAGGACCTGTGACAAATCCCCGAATCTTTACTGTTTCTTTATACATTCCGGAACTATAACCATCTTCTCCCGGTTTTTGAGCTTCCCATATAGTAATTAAACTATCAAATAGATAATTCTGTACTAATGCAATATTTTGATCTCCACATAGAGAATGAATAGATGAATCAATTCCTGTTTCGATATTGAAATTAATAGAGTAAACGGTTGAATCGACATCGATATTTCTTATTCTTAAACAGAATGTATCTACAAGATCTATATGTTTACATTCAAGTATATAAGGCATTGTGTCGGAACCATTTCCGGATATTGATAAGACACCTGCCGAAACACTAATATCATCATATAGTCCACTCCAGGACAGGTTTGATGGTATCGTTAATTGTGTATATCCGACAGTGAATAACGCAGTATCAAGATTCGGTGTTAGAATGATTTTAAATTTATTTATTCCGGAAGCAAGAAAATATGGGTTAATCATTGCTTTACCGGATCCTGAGGAGGTTGAAACTGTCAATTTGGGGTAATCCGACATATATAGTGAGGAGAGAGAATCAGTCCCGGTTTTGATAAATAAGGATTGATCACCCGGTGTTGAAGGTGTTCTTATATTTCTTATTGTTATATTTCCCTGATCTACAAGTTGAAAATTCGAGAAATTCAAATAATGTGCACCACTCGGGAGTTGATTTATTGAAAAGCTTGCATTCTGTAAATCTCCTGTTAGTACAATATCACTTGAGCTTGAATCCCACCCGATAGAGGATGATATATATATTTGAGTGAATCCGATAATTCCAAATACCGTATCTACGCTGGGATAAAATGCAAAATCAATATCCAGTGTATCATCGATTGATACTGTATCAGGCGTAAGTATTACCTTACCTGTTCCATTTACACTCGTAACGATATCAAAATTCCCTCTTGGATATACCTCATAGATATCATCGGTAGAATAGTAATCACACACTCCTATGGCTTGCAATACCGTATCACCATTAGAAGGGAATGTTCCTATATTATCACATTTGTCATAGAATTTGATAGGTCCTGAACCATCGTCAAATTCACAACTGTTACTTGAAGAATTAAGCGTTACTGCATTTCGGATTTCCACAAGTACACCTTCATATTTCTCATCATTTACAGCATTTGTTGATGTACAATAAGCTGCATGTGGTTTAAGGCCTTTGTTATGTGTGGTGATCTCAGGAAACCCTCCGATTTCAGTTACGCCATAATACTCTATAACTTCTCCTGTAATCGTAACGCTATCACCCATTTCAATTGTTGCCCTTCCCTTATCTGATACATATCCGATGAATACAAGAATTCCGTTCCATGCACCCGAAGAATCCTGAACGAAACAATACTCTTTCGGTGATGAACCTCCGGATTGATATGCAAAAGAGACTATCCCGTTAATCGTAACAGTTTGTCCTACATAGAGCGAAGAATCATTTACAGTTGGATTCGGGACATATTGGATTTCATGTATCGGAATTGCTTTTAAGAAAAATGGTAAAAAAAGCAGTAAAAAAAGCAGTTTGTGAATTTTATTCATCCGTTCCTCCTATTTAATCTAACATTGTATTATACATAAATATTATAAATTTTCAACTAATAAAAATAAAGGTTGATGGTATTTGAATTTCTAACCAAGGAAGGGGAGGGATATCCAATACGAATTCGCGGATTTGCAATGAATTTCACTAAAGGGAAGATAATAATTTATTGCTTTTATTACACGAATTTGGGATGAATTGCACGAAGAGAAATATCTTTTTATGGAATACAATCACCCTCACCTTAGTCCTCTCCCATCAAGGGCGAGGA
>JAGLYS010000146.1 GCA_023132105.1 Caldifarciminota bacterium | reverse complement strand
ATTGATAGATGAAGATATTGTTATTATAATCGGAGCTGCTGCAAGTAGTTCAACAATAAAAGCATCGGAAGCGACAATCCCGAACAAATGTGTTTTGATTGCTCCACCTTCAACCTCACCTGATATCACAACATTAGATGATAGTGATTATGTATACAGAACCTGTCCTTCCGATCTTCTGCAGGGAAAAGCTATGGCTATGTACATTTATCAAACATTAAACAAAACAGACATCTCCTGCCTTTATGTAAACAACACATACGGAGAAGGATTAAAGAATGTTCTTTATACGGAATTTAAGAATCTCGGAGGAGATACATTAAAAGCAGTTCCATATCCTGATTCATTCACTACTCTACCTGCCGATAGCATTGATTTTATGCCCTATATCGATTCACTATATTCAATAAATGCAAGTATAGTCGTACTTATAGCTTATGATGATGGTGGTGTTGCAGTACACCAGGAAGCAACAACCGGTGTAGATTCTTTGGAATGGTTCGGTTGCGACGGTATTATGACTTCGGGTTTTTTAGTAAATGCAGGTACATATGCTAATAATATAATGGGAACGGCTCCATATCATGAAGAGGATACATATTATGAGTCATTCAAAACAAGGTATAAGGCAAAACATCCAGATGGCACAGATCCGGTTGTATTTATACCGAACACATATGATGCTATAATATTAGCTGCACTTGCAATAGAAAAAGCAGGTAGCAACACAGACGGGGCATTGTTAAAAACGAGTTTGCGACAAATCGCTTATACAGGAACCACAGTTAGAACATATGCCGATGCTATTGCTCAACTGAATAACGGTAATGATATCAATTATAACGGAGTATCGGGCAATCTTGATTTCGACTCATACGGTGATGTTATAACACCATACGAGATTTGGAAAGTAATTAGTGGTAGTTTCAATCATCAAAGCATTATAACACCATGAGATTACTAATAGCTTTAATTTTTATAATTGTAGGTCAGGTGGATATTATTCCACCCGACCTACAGTCGGCAATCATTTTAAAAACCATACCATATGTAATTAATTTTGAAGAGAATGACACATTAAAAATAGGATTAGCATATACGGACATTGACGAAACCATTAAATTTAACAAATACTTTGAATCGAAAAAGGTTAAAGGAAAAATATTAGTTATAAAAAATATAGATATTAGCAGTAATAATTCCATTAAGGATATAGACATTCTACTAATTCTCCCTTCCATTCAACAAAAACATATTTCAAGTATAAAAAAGGATACGGAGAAAAACAACATTTTTTCCATAACCTTGACAGAATCACTTAAATTTGTAAAATATGGAATTAGTATGGGTATAGTTGAGGAGAATGGTAAGCCAAAGATCATTGCAAACAAAGATGGATTAAAAAATGAAGGAGTATCTTTAGATCCAAGGTTTACTAAGTTAATAAAGTTTGTCGAGTAATGAAAATATCACGAAAGTTAAAGTTCCTGGTAACATTTTCTAACATAGTTACTATTGCTCTTTTTCTAATTATTATTCTATTCATGGTTCGCAATTCTCTATTAAGAACGTTAAAAGAAAATGGTGAGAATTTAGCAACAATGGTAGCTTATCAGGTTGCCCCATCAATCGAATTCGAAGATACGGTAGCAATCACCAATTCACTTCAACCTTTAAGAAATTATCCAAATATAACATTTGTTAAAATATTCGGTATATTTGGCGAAGAGATTACATCATTGGAAATATCAAAAAAGAATGCAATAACAATAATAAAATCAATCGAATCAAATAATGAGATAATAGGTGGGATTTCTATAGGAATCGATCCCTCTCCTGCAAACAATCTTTTTAGAACTATTACTATTTCCCTGATAGGTATAGGGCTTCTGATCTTTGTTATCTCTTTTATACTCATTAGCTGGCTTGGTACATCAATAACCAGGCCTATTTTCTCCGTAACAAAATCTCTGGATAATATATCGCTTGGGGAAGGAGATCTAACACAAAAATTGGATTATAAAGGAAAAGATGAAATGGGTGAATTATCAAATTCCTTTAATACATTCACAGATGGGATAAGAAATATAATAAGTAATATAAAAAATACAAGTTCCGATGTAGATTCCCTTATTGTCGGAATTGTTTCTTCAATAGAAGAACTTTCTGCTACAGTTGAAGAAATATCTGCAAACACAAGCGAAACTACTGATATAGTTAAGCTCCAGGATAAAGAAATAAATACTATGAAAACCAATATCGACCTTATTGAATCAAATACAGAGAATGTTTTTTCAAGTATAAAGGATGCAAAACAATACATTGATGAAATTTTAGTAAATGTAAAGAATGGCACAAGTTCCATTGGCAATGTTGAGAAAAGTATTAATGAATTGAATAGAATTCTTGATTACTCGAGTGAAAAATCATCCAAAGTAAGTGATATCTCGGAAGTTCTTTCAAGTATAACAGAAAATATTATATCAATATCCAAGAGAATCGATCTATTAGCATTAAATGCATCTATTGAAGCTGCAAGGGTAGGCGAATACGGGGGAGGTTTTAGAGTAATTTCCGAAGAAATAAGAGGATTATCATTTAAAACAGAGGATTTTTCTACTAATGTTGATACATATTTAACTGAAATAAAAGAGAATATCGATCAATTAAGCAATGAGATTAAAAATTCCCAAGAGCAGTTTTCCAAAACCAAACAATCAATAAGCGAATTAACAAATGTGTTTTACCTGATTAACGATAGACTTGATAAATTCTCTAACAGTTCAATGAATTTAATATTCGATTCTCAAAAAGAAAACAGTAAAATTATTAATAATTTTGGCGTTAAATTAGAATCTTTTATAACTATGAGTAAAAAAGTTTTTACATCTATTGAAGAGATATCTGCTGCACTTGAAGAGGAAACTGCATCCTTTGAGGAAATAAACGCTAATAGTCAAAATATTACAACAGTAACAAAAAAATTATCAGATGAAGTCAAGAAATTCAAAACATAATATAGTACATAGTTTTGTATAAACTATATTTGTATATATAAATATATTTTTTCCTTGACATTGATTTTTTTTTATTATATAATCCCTTATTATATCGCGGGGTGGAGCAGTCCGGTAGCTCGTTGGGCTCA
>JAGLYS010000145.1 GCA_023132105.1 Caldifarciminota bacterium | reverse complement strand
TAGAATGGAGTAAAGCAAATAAATTATTAAACAAAGTCCTATTGGGGATTGCCTACTTCTATGGTATATCTACAAGTATAATTTCAGTAGGGTTTGGCATTAATATTTCTCCAGAAAATGATTATTTCCTTAATATCATGCTTCTAATAATGGCTGTTGGGTTTATTGGCATATCATACCTAATGTTCAAGGTAGCGTTTTCATTTCATAAAAAGATAAAATCAAAAGGAGATATAGAATGAATAAAGAAAAATTTAATGTATGGAAATGTATCAACTGCAATTCAAGTATCGTAGTCAAAGTGAACTTGAATATGTTCACAGTAGAGATCGAATATGAACTTGAATGTTGCGGATCTCCAAAGATAGTATCCCCCAACATCAATAAGACAGATGTAATTCGTCTGGAAAGTAAAGGGGATGGGTATGCAGTAAGAAAGCATTGTAAAGCACTCACTTATAAACCGAAAATTCAGGCATTTTTGGAAGGTAAAGTAAAAGGAACAATCAGACCGTATCACACAGTTGAAAAAGGCGATAGCATTCTATTTCATGGTTGGAAAGGCAGACCATATCATAGTAGTTGGACTTGGAGAATGAGAGTTACGGTATCCAAAGTAGAAAACTTCCAGATGTTCAAGGATGGCATAGCACAGAATGGAATATTCTTTCAATGGAGATTTCTGGACATAATGGCAAGAAATGATGGCATTGCCAAGATTGATGGTCTTGGATATGGGGAAAGTATGGGTGTGCTATTCAATGAGAAATATGGAAAGGATATGTTTACTTCAAAGGATTGGAAAAACAAAGCCAGAAATGGTAAAAAGATGCAGAACATAAGATGGGATGAATTTGAGATCATAACATTAGGAGATGAAACAAATGCCAAGTAAAAAGATACAATATTATTTAAGTTGTTTAACCAATGTAAATTTTAATAACATGGATAAAGTTCTGAAAAAAGCAACATTATTCAATCATTGGTTAGTAAACTTTGATGATATGCATGATATTGTAAAGAAACAGGTTGTCAAGGATATATTTGAAGAACTGAAAGAAGCAGGAATTGAAGATATAACATTAGTAGATCTTCTTAAAGAATTGGGTTGTTATCCAGATGGCTGTTGTGATAAATGTATCTTAATTGATTGCAATCCTACATTTTGTGGATGTGATTGCCACAAGAAAGGAGATGAATAATATGGGGAAAATAAATGATTATTTGGATAAACATGGAATGATGATTGCCATATGTCTAATTATTTTTATATTGGTATCAATGATGCTTATAACGGTGAACAATGGGTATGAATTGGTAGAACGTGAACGTGAATTACTTGCAGAAAGAACCTATTTTGAAGGAACAGTAACCGAAGTTATCTTTGATGATAACACTATTATTATTGAATTTGACAATCAAACAATTGTCAGATTAGGTATAGGTAGATCATATTATGATAAACCAATCCCAATTGATTTATGGCAAGAATATCAATTTACAGTAGATGGATATAATAATTTGGTAGATTACAGAATAATTGAAGGAGATGAATAAAATGAGTGATGAATACAAGATAAAGCAATTGGCAAAAGGATTTTTAGATCATGCACAGGCATCAGAGATTTATGAAGCCCAAAGATTATTGAAAGTAGCTTGGTCTGAATATCAAGATCGCACACAGAAGATGGATCATTTGAATGATGAACAAAAATTGGACAGAAAGCATTGTATTATAGATGCCATCACAAAACAACATGGGGTTGATATGCAACTTGATCTAAACCACTTTGATAAATTAGAAGGCACAACAATCATCTCAAAGGAAGCGGTCAGGATGGGCGTAATGACCAAATATCTCTATGTGAGTGGAATAGACGGTGAGGACTTCAAAACAGCATTAAACAAGGATATAGAGGTCTTGGTTAGCTTGATCCATAAGATTGCAAAGGGGCGGTATTAATGGGTGATTACATTATCATCCACAAAGAAACCAAGTTCAAGGGAACTCACGTAGAAAAGGAAGGAGTTATTCAAGGATGCTCACCGAAAGGTAATCTCTGCAATCCATATGACGAAGGTGGGGTAAAAACAAGAGATAACATTGATGTTACCTGTAAGAACTGCCTTCGTATCATGGAAGCCAAGAGGAAGTTGATTGGCTATGAGATAACCATTAAAGAAAACAAGAGGGGCAGTTGGAAGGAACACATCCCACATACAAGATGTGGAAAGTCATTTATGAATTGCCTGGATAAAATCATTGATAAGTATGGGGCAGAAACAAAAAGCAGTTTCAAGGCGATATACAAGATAAATGGTGGATATGGTAAAAACAAGAAAGCTGGTTCAACATTTGAAGTCAATTGGGAAGGCAAGTTAAACAGAATATATAATATTCTTAAATTTCCAGATCCAAATGAAACGCCATCATTGTTAGAAGAATATTATGAAGGTGGACATAAAGCATTCAATAAAAAAGAAGATGAAGATCAAACTATTGAAAAAGTCTGGAAATGTTCAGATTGTGGAAAAATGAAACCGAGATGGCATAGAAGGGATGCTAAATGTGATGATTGCGGTAGCACAAAATATGAGCAGGATGGGGATCTCCGTTGGGATGTACCAAAGGATAAGGATGTTGATTCTTAATGGCAAAAATCGTAGTAGTCCATAGGAACATTGAAACTCAACAATTCGATATTGGTAAGAATGATAAAGTTACTTGGATCACTCTCCAGAAAGATGATGGTTCATTGCAGAAATTCTTTCCAGAGAAATCTCCAGAGGAACTTAAAGCTATATGGAAAGCAGAGCATGATAGAAGCATTGCATTGAGAAAGATTAGCTATGCCAATGCAGAAAAGACAATTAACAAATGCCATGTTGAAGAATTTAAGAATATCTTGAATGATATATGGGATGGAAATGCAACTGCATGGTTAGACCATCCAGGCAAAGAAGATACAAATGGTCATGAATCAATTATGGAAACAGGGTTTACTACCAATCAGATGAGATGGATTAAGAAAGTATTCAAGATTTTTCAGGGGGATGAGTAATGGAAGATAATGAATCATATTGTGATGGATGCAAGTACATAACTTGGATGATAGTCAAAGCAACAGGATTGAAATGCGGTGGTGGTTGTAACCATCCAGTAGTGCTTAAAAACATGGATCACAGAACTTCATTCACAGGAGTTCCAAAGGAGAAGCCAAGATGGTGTGCAGGAAAGAAACATGGTAAAGTAATGCACATTGATACACTTACCAAGAAATGCGGTTATTTCATATGGAACTCTCCAGTAAATAATGGATATGGTTGTGATCATCCTAAACAGGAAGATCAGGAAGAATTTAAAGGGAAAGAACATGGCAGATGTATGAGAAACTCTTGCCCAATTGCATTTTCATTATGTCCACATGATGAACCCGAAGATAGAAAATATTTTGATTGTGATGATTGGGAAAATATGACAGATGGTGATTGGATGTTGGTCTTTGACGTATTCAAATCAGGGTTAGATCCACAAGGTAAAAAGCCAGATGAAACAAAGGCACTTGCAGAATCAAAGAAGGATATTGGAGTTTTACTATCAAGAGTAGGCGAAGCCCCAAAAGAGAAGTTCTTCGGTTGGTGTCCATATTGCAGTACAGAACTTATTGAGAAGCCCAACCATATCAAATACTGTGAGAAATGTCAGAAAGAAATATTATCTCCAGAACAGAGTATTGCCCAAGAGATACTTGATTACATTGAAGGGCAATGCCCTCACACGCATAAAGAATGCGATTATTGGAAAGAAATACAACCGAATGTATTCTCATGCACACATCCAGAAGATGATAATACTATATGTCCACTTGAAAAAGATAGTAAAGATAATGAAATCAAGGAGATGAATTAAATGATAAAAATAAAAGCAAAAGGTCAGATAATTGCATTGTTATACACAGGCGAGTTAATAGCTTTCGATAACAGGGATGAATATCTTAAATGGACAGACGTTAAATCAAATCTTAAACAAGTCAATTCATTGTATGCGGATGGTAAGGTATTATATGAAAGCATACAGAGGGGCAAGGGTTTGATGGCACATATGCAAACATTTGATTATCAAGATCTCGAAGATATTGGTATTGATACAACTCTAATTGATTAATGGGGTATATGATGAAGTGGCTACTGATAACCAAGCAAAAGAGATTGAAGCATACAATCTTAAAAGAATATAAAAGGCATCCTCATGAATTTGAAGTAATTGAAGATTTCAAAGAATGCACAGATCCGCTTCAATATGAAAGAATAATCATTGGTGATGATATTTGGAAACGATATAGAACCATAGGAAAACGCTGGAAATTCAGGAATGAATTTATGGACTTCTATTATGAGAAGTTAGTAAGAAATTCATTGAAGAATAGTTTGCAAGTCAATATAGTTACTCAATGTGATAAATGCAAGAAAAAAGGAACTCGATTAAATAAAGCAGATGGGGTATGTAAGCCATGCAGGACAGAAATGGGTATAAATCTTAATGCCAAGATTGTTGAAGAAGATGAAGATTGGATTGCCCGAATGAATGAAATAGAACCACAAAAAGTAGAAATTATTAACAAGAAAATTCCTGCCAAATTAGGTAGGATCACGCAAGAAATTATAGACAAATACTTTCCAGAGTTTAGGGGAATTAACATCCGTTTTACTTCAACAGCAAGTGGAAGGTCTTTATATTGTTGGAATATTGCGTTAAATCCTGAAATTCTTGAAGATGAGATTTCATATACTCATACAATAGCCCATGAACTTACCCATCAAATGTGCCAATTGCAAGGCGTGTTAAGGGGCAGATCAGAAGAAGTTGCATATCTATATGATCAACAGATACCACATGGAGAATTACAAACGGAAATGTGGACATTTGCAAGGCATCCTGATTTAGTATGCCATAGCTATTTCTTTAAACTACAAAATAAAGAAGAAAAAGAATTATTAGAAAGACTATGGGAAGAAGAAGATAAAGAAAAATATCAGGAAATATATTTTTCTACAAACAAAGAACATTTTCAAAAACATAAACAACAGATACATGAATTGTCCAAACAAGCCCTGTTAAAGCGAAAGGAAGGGATGGTCAAGTATCTTGCTTGGTACAGGGAAGAATTACGAAAGATTGGCATTATAGGGTATGGGAGAAGCTATTGATGGCAGAAGATGAAATTGATGATCTGATAGATTGGGATGAACTTGAAGAAAAAGAATCCAAAGATAGAATTAATTCAGGAGTACCAATTGGAACAGACATCCAGAGGGCATTAAGAGATGAATGTTTGATGGTATCACCATATGTCAGAATGGAAGTAGGCGCAGGCACAAGATTTGATTTGGTAATGTTTATTCCAGATGGTATGCCATTTATTGTTGATAGTCCACAGTATGCTCATTGTTGGGAGAAATTCAGAAAAATCTATTGCAAAAGAAAATGGGGAGATATTCAAAATAATTATAGAATCTCGTTTGAAGAAATTGAGAAAAGAAAAAAAGAATTAAGAGATAAACATAAAGGAGAACCGTATTTCTATCCAGAAGTTCCAACATATAGATATAAAGACAAAGAATACATGATTGAAGAAGATTTCTGGAGATCCAATGCCAAGAAAGAACTTGCTATGTGTGATCAAACGGATTGCGAATGGTGGAATAAAATACAAAAGGTTCACAAAGAAGAAAGGGAAAAATATGGATTCATGGATGGTTTACACATATTTGAAATAAAGTCTGATAAAGATAAGCACGATCTTCTTATTCATCAGATTCCAAATATGATTGGTATTGCAGATTATGTTTGGTTAGTGTTAGGGGAGAATCAACCCATTCCAGAATGGTTGCCCCCATATGTCAGTGTAATGAGGTTCAAAGATGGTAAATTTATCATTGAGCATAAGAATAAACTCGAAATAACTCAACCGCCAACATATAAAGATGCAATGAAAATGCAAGGGTATAGGATAGAAAGCAAAGAAGAATATTCATTGCATAGGTTATTTAGATTATGGAGAATCAATTCAATGTTCCATTATCAATTTGAAGGACAAATTATAATTGATATGGAAGAAGAAATTGATAAATTAATGTCTTTCTTGGAACGAGCAAAAAAATATAAAAATAAAAACGAATCAAAGAAATTCCAAAGAAATCTATTCAATTATGAAGATACTAAAGATACTGAAAACATAAGTGGTGATTTAAATGGCACTTAAACCACCGCAATTCATTCAAGAATTAGACAAGAAACCAAATAGGTATTATGGAACAATTGAATATACTGCTTGGGGTAATCAATGGATTATAACAGCAGAAGATCACGTTGCAGAATTATACAGAAGAATATTCAAATCTACAAGGAATTTTCATAGCAATAATGTTTATTTACCAAATAATAAACGAATTGTTTCAGATATTAATTGGATCATGATGAAGTATCCATTAAAAATAAACAATCCAAAAATATGGGCAAAGGCACTTGAAGAAAGTATAGAATATGTGATGTATAGAGAAAAGATTGCCAAGATGCCACAGAAATCACCCACACCCAAAAGATTCATTGGAGATCTCTATGAATTTCAGAAAAAAGGATTAGCATTTCTTAAAAATAATAAGCGAACACTATTAGCTGATGAAATGGGATTGGGGAAAACCGTTCAGGGATTAGCATTATTATCTAAAACACAGGCACACCCATCATTAATAATCACACCTGCACATCTTCAATTACAATGGAGTAAAGAAATCGAAAGATTTTTAGGAGAAGATATTGATTACCATCAAATAACTGGAATAAAACCTTATGATCTTCCAGAATGTGATATTTATCTAATACATTATCTGTTAATAAGATATTGGGCAGAAGAATTAAAAGAATTGGGGCTTGAAACAATATTATTAGATGAATGTCAGGAGTTAAGAAGAACAGAATCATTGAAGTATGAAATGACGAATAAGGTAATCCAATCATCCGAACCAACTTATGTAATAGGATTGAGTGGAACACCGATATATAATTATGGCGTAGAAATCTTCAATGTTCTAAACGTGATTGAGAAGGATTGTTTAGGAACTAAAAATTATTTTTCACAAGAATGGTTAGGGGGAAATAGTAGGTCAAATCAGGTCGGTAAAGTAGTCCAATATCCAGAATTATTAGGTTCATATCTATATGGTAATGGATTAATGTTGCGAAGAAGAAAAGAAGATGTATTTGCCGAATTGCCAGAAAAAAATGTTATGACACAATTTGTTGATTATGATAAAGATTTGTATATTAAGAACATTGGAAAATCTAATGATATTGTGGCACAGATAGATATTGCAGAAGATAAGTTTCGTGGTCAATTAATGCTTGATGCAGTAGGTAATGCAAGGCGATCCACAGGAATTGCAAAAAGCCACCATGTTGCTGAATTTGTTAAGATATTATTAGATGCTGGAGAACCTGTTTTATTATTCGCTTATCACCATGACGTAATGCAATTGTATCATCATTATTTAGGAGAATACTTACCGAGTTTTATAACAGGAAAACTAAATCAAAAACAAAAGAATGATAGCATATCAAGATTTATGAATGGAGAAACGAATTTAATGTGTGTGAATATGAGAACCACAGCAGGATTGAATCTTCAGAGGGCAAGGTGTGTTGTATTTGGAGAATTAGACTGGACACCTTCAGTTCATGTTCAAGCGGAAGATAGGGTTCATAGGATAGGGCAAGACCAAACAGTAATGTGCTATTATCTAATTTCTGAAACCCCTTCAGATAAAGCAATGACCAAGTGTTTAGGATTGAAAAATGAACAATTTAGGGGGATAATGAAAGATAAAGAAAAGAGTGTATTTGAAGTGATGAAAGGACAGAAAAATGCATCTAACTTTATGTGGGATCTCATAGACGATATAAAAAAGGGAAAGTGATATTATGGATACAGATGAATTGATAGAGGAAATAAAACAAATATTGGAAGCGGTAGATGAAGGCAAGATGTCAGGTATGGAAGCAACACATACAATATATGTGCTGACAAATCCGCATGAGGATTCAAAGCCAGATAATTTGGAAAATGAAAACCCTCATAGCGTGAGATGTCCAAGTTGCAGGACAAAAATAGAATTGAAAGTGAGAAAAACTGAATCTGGCATTGACATAAAGGCAAATGGATAGCCAGTGATAAGAATAAATGAAAATGGAAGGTTGAGAAAATGGTAAAGGATAGAAAACATAAGAATTGGTGTTCAAAACATCAGAGAGTGCATAGGCAGAGAACACATAATTCGTGTAAATATCCAAATGACAACAAAGAGAACGAAAAAGAGGAAGGTAAATGAGATGTCAGATATAGAAGATTCAAAGGAAATAAAAAAAGAGGTAATTAAAAAAATAGTGGTGATAAGCATCCTCATAATCTGTATAGTCATAGTAAGTTTAGCTATTAATTTTTTAGATGAACTGATTGATGAACCCGAATACACTGAATATAATTTTGAATTGGGAGATGCAATAGTTTATTACAACCATGAAACGTTGAAAGTTGAAATCAATGGAGAAGGAACATATGAGATCTCAAAAGTATATCTTAAAACAAATAATTCAGAACATTGTAGCGGATATAATCTTGGAGAAGCCCCACTGGATGTAAGACTTAATAGTGTCAATATAGCTGATGATTACTTGAATCGTGAAGTTTTATATTTGAAATTAACACGTTTAGATACCAATCAATCAGAATATGTTGAAGTAATAGGATAGGAGTTGAAAAATATGAACGGACACAAGGATGAAAGGATAAATAGATTGATAACAGAACTGACAGATGCACTGTGCCTACATGAAAGGGCAACAGGTATAGAGAATATATTGATAGTAAGGGATAAAACTGGATTCGGTTTTCGAGCAGTAAGTGGCAAACCAAACATTCCTGATAACATACCTGATGAAAACCTATTGCAGATAGTTAGGTGATATTTCATTTAAGGAATATTCCAAATCTAAGGGAAAAGGAAGGTTAGAAAAGAAAAGTATATAAATATGTAAGCATTATAGGATTATAGGAAGTGGCATAATGGGTAAATCAGAATATAAAGGAATTGACCTTTCGCAATGCGAGATAATGACCGTCAAAGCACTTGTAGTAGGAACTGCAAAGTTTTCACCGTTGAAAATATCTCAATTCATTAATTCATTAGGTTCTGAAGTAAAGGTATCATTTATCAAATTTCAGACAGAACATCATATATCTACTAAAGAATTTAAAGAAACAATTGATAGGATTGAGAAACATGGTTTTGAACGCCCAACGCCCAACCCACATGAACCTAAAGATGAAAAAGAATATAGGAAAATATCTGGAGAAGGGACATCATGTCCTAAATGCAATTGTACAACATTAACTCATTATACAGCCAATGATGTTTATGAATGTGGTGGTTGCAATACTGTATTCCAGATAATCACTAATAGGGGGAAATGGTCAGATGAATAAATCAAAACAGCCCTGTAATGTAGATAGGTCTATCATCTCGGACTTTGAATCCGATAACTCACGTTCAAATCGTGGCAGGGCTATATTGTTCTTTAATTATGGATGGTGATTTAATTGGCAGAGATAAAAAGATGTTATTTTGCGTGGGTTGATGAGCATGAAACAGGTTTGTGTGTAGTAGCTTCAAATATTAAAGAAGCCAAGAAGATAATGAAGCCAATAATGGAAGGTGATTTTGGTCTTGAAGATTACACGGATCTTCGTGTACAATGGAAGCAAGAAGTTGATGTTAGCAAGTTTGATATTGGACACATATTTGAAGGTGAAAAAGGATTGCTTGAAGGTTTAATCATAGGGGCATATGAGTACATATCAGAAGGTCAATGTCAAAAATGTAGTGGCTGGGGTGAACTACAAAGGAGTGGTGAACCACCACAGGCATTATGTGAAGATTGTTGTGATGAAGTTGATGAAAATATTAAAAGATCGTTTCCAAGAGAAATAACCAAGAAAATGGATAGTGCTTGTTGTTGGTGTGGAACGGAAATCAAATGCCACGTAGTCGGTGAAGGGGTAGAAATGGTAGTATCAAAACCTAAAGATGAATCATCTGAAAAGATGAAGATTTTAGCAATAGAATACTGCCCAACTTGTGATGATATTAACCTATTGAATGAATTGCCAATACCAACTATTGAAAAAACAGGGAGTGATTAATATGAAAGAATGGCAAAAGGATGCATTATTTATTGCTCTATTAACTGGATTATTTACTGGAATGATTACAGGATTTACACTAATAATGACACATTATGGTGGTTAAATAAATGGTAAAGAAAGATAAAGAAAGACCTGCTGATAAAGAAATGTATATCTGCATGGATCACGAACCGAGAGGTTGGGTATTCTCCAGCAAGAAAGACGATCCAAGTTGTCCACTATGTAAACACTCCCATTATGTTTCATGTTATTCAGGAGATCGAAAGCCAAGTAGAAAAGGGAAGGATAATCATGAAGAAAGGTAAAAAGAATAAGAATAAACACAAATGCCCATCATGTATTAAGAAATATCAGAGCATCAAGGATCTTGAAAGACATTGCTTAAACCAACATAGGAAAACATTGAAAGAACTTCAAGTAGAAAAGGATAGTTGCAACATGACATTGGGAGATTTCATGAATACTGGAGATGATGAAAAATGAAAACAAT
Source organism: Caldifarciminota bacterium (assembly GCA_023132105.1). Classification (GTDB taxonomy): domain Bacteria; phylum Hydrothermota; class 32-111; order QNBC01; family QNBC01; genus JAGLYS01. The sequence continues at coordinate 9,923 of JAGLYS010000145.1, read as the reverse complement.
TGAGATAAGAGGAATAGAGATTCTTGAAAGTGTGCTACAAACATTCCCAATGGCATCAAATTATTTGAGCAGGTTTGTAGAGGAACATGAACTGACAGTAATTGAACCATATAATCCTAAAACAGAAAGGGGAGAATACAGATGGGGGCAAAAAGGTTCAAGTATGTATGAGATGTTAATCATCTTCAGACCAAACACCATCATCACATATGGAGATATGGGAACATGGGCATTTAGGCAGAGTGGAATAAACTTGGAATGGCTAAATAAATCCATCAATTCTCCAGATTATATGTTTCAGAAAGAAACCGAGCATCAGAAGAAATATGATCGTGAAGGCACAAAGAAAATAATATTCGATCTAATAAGTGAAAAAGAAGAAAAGACAGAAAAAGAACAGGAATTTCTTGAAAGGCATGATAAAATTGAATGGGAAACTCCAGATCAGGCACATAAATTCATATCAGAAGAATTGGGATATGATTGTGCATATGAGTATTTAATAGAATCATGGAGAGAAATAGGGGCAGGATTCGTTTGGGGTGGTCTGATAACTTTCCTGAAAGCATTAGAGAATGCCCCCAAACCAACAATGAATGTATGTTGCCCGAACTGTAATCTTCCAATGAATCTGTTGAGAGAAGATGATGAACAGCAAACAAATGATTGTGAACCATGTGATATAACAGACACATTTTGTAAGAAATGCCGACTTGAAATTTCAATATGCAATTGTAGAGATGATAATATTGATGCGTGGATGAGTGGTAATGATACTGGAGTAAGTTCAAAAACACTTTGGATGGCTATGAAATGTCTGAAAATAGACGATCATTCAATAGTTGATATTCCATTTGATGCTGATGATTTTGGTAGATGCTATCGTTTAATGCAGATTGCAACCACAGAACAGAAGCAAAGAGCATTGAAGAATATAGATATAATTTGTCCAGCATGGAAGCCATTTGTTAGAGATTGGAACAAATTAGTGGGATATTATGTTGAAGGTCTTGCAAGTGGAGATTATAAGAAGTTCAATGAAAAGATAAGTGAACTTAATGAAGAATCACGAAGGTGTTGAAATAATGAATGATATAAAATTCAAGGTAGAAAGGCAAGTAAATAACTTACTTCTTGGTTATGAAGTATTGGATGAAGAAGGCGAATGGTGTTCTATCATGCCAAGTGGAACAAAACGCAAAGGTGTGTTTTCAGTTAAGCATCATGGGGCATTGAGGAAAAGGCAATACTCTGGAGTTAATGATAATAAAAATGGAACTGAAATCTTCAAGGGAGATATAGTAAAGTATCTTGATTGGTCAGCAGATCCGAAAGTCTGGGAAGTAGATGAGATAGACTTTGTGGATGGTTCTTTCTGCTTATCCAAGAATATAATAGATATATCAATAACAGTAATGGAAGTCATTGGAGATATTCATTCAACTCCAGAACTGTTAGAGAAGGAGAAATCAGAGTAGGGAATGATATGGGGCATTGGACTTGTTATGCTTTATGGATATGGGAATGCACACATGACGATTGCTTTGGGTGTTCAACAGTTCCTCTACCAAGAAAAAAAGCAAGAAGGCAGGGTGTAAGGCATATGCAAGAATATCATGATGAAAAAACAGAACCAAAATTAACAAAGGTGTGTGGATAAATGGCAGAATCAAATGAATTTGGCGAGATGGTAGAGTTACTTAATCAAGAGATCAAAGAAACAGGGCAATTGAAGGCAGATAAAGACTTCATAGGATGGCAATTCAATTGTGGAGTATGTGGGAATGTAGGTGAGGTTAGTAAGTCAGGTATGGGTGGGGCTAAAGCCCATGATGGCGAAAGACCTGAATGCTATCTCTGTGGATTCAGAGGAATCAAACTATACAAATTCAAGCCAAAGAAAGAAGATTGTTGTACGATATGCAAAACCAAACTCGTAGATAATCTTGAAGGCGAAATGGTCTGCCCCACTTGTGATGTATGTTCATACTGTGATAGAGATCCATGTATTTGTGAGAACTGATTTAAAGGAGAAACGGAATGCAACTGACACAAAAGATTAGGATTATGCCGACAACCGAGCAAGAGTGTGTCTTATTAGACTTATCAGAGAAGTGCAGATTAATCTATAACTTTGCACTGGCAGAAAGGCGAGAAGCTTATACTAATGGTGTTGATGGCATTACTTACATAAAGCAACAGAATGACTTGCCTAAAATCAAAGAAGAATATCCTGAATATAAGATTGTTAATAGCAAAGTATTGCAATATACACTTCGTATGCTTGATGCCGATTACAAATCATTTTACGCCCTTAAAAAGAAAGGAGATAAAGATGCGAACTCTCCTAAATTCAAAGGTAAGAAATATTTTACAACTATGTGTTTTAATCAATCTGGCTTTAGTGTTAAAAATAGTATTGTCAAATTATCTCATAAGCATCCTTCGGGTGTTGCCCTTATGTTTTCCATTCCTGTAAAGTTTTCATTTTCAAAAATTTATCAAATAACCATATATAAGAAAGATAAGGATTACTATCTTTCCATCACTCACGAACAGCCAGAGGTAATGTATGAAGATAATGGTCTGTATCAGTCATTTGATTTGGGCATTATAAAACAGACCGCAGTAAATATGGGTGGTAAGTTTGTAGAGTTTGCTAATCAAAGACCTGATAAGTATTGGGAGAAAGCGATTGCCGAATTACAGAGTAGGCGAGATCATTGTAAGAAGTATAGTAGAAGATGGCATAAACTAAACAAACTTCATGCAAAATGTAAACATAAGTCTGCCAATCAAATGAGGGATTCCCAACACAAATTAAGCCATAAGATAGTAAACAATACTAAAGCTAATACCATAATAGTTGGAGAATTATCCCCTAAGAAGATGTGCCAGATTAATAAGCATCAGAAAGGTTTGCATAGATCGTTACAAAATACAGGATCAATAAGTCGCTTAACTGGATTCCTGACTTACAAGGCGAAACTTGTAGGCAAAAGGGTAGTAGAAATCAGCGAAGTAAATACGAGCAAGATATGTTGTGTTTGCGGTAGCAAACAGGATATGCCATTAAGTAAAAGACAGTATATTTGTGATTGTGGTAATGACATTGATAGAGATAGAAATTCATCTATCAATATAATGTTACGTTACCTATCCGAGAATGGATTGTGGACATCCTACTGGCAATTTGTCAGTAATCTGCGACAAACAGGATTAGCAATAGTTAATCACTCGCAGGAAGCCATAACCTCAAAACCACAGGGGGATTTAGGTTATGTGTAGTTCACCATACAAGAATGAACTAAAGTTCTTACGAGGGCATGATGCAGATGAAATTCCAAAAGGTGTGATAATGACAAGAGATCAGCGAATAGAAGGGGATGAACTTCAGGGCAAGAAAAAGATCCCGAAATGGAAGCTAAAGCAGATGAAGAATCCAAATAAGAAGGACAGGAGTTGAATTAGATGGTTTATGATATTATCACAGTGGCATATCTTTTCATATCATTATTTGCAATTTGTTGGGGGATTGCCATAATGATACTAATTAGAAGGGAGTTGAAATAAATGGATAAGAAAGATGAGAAAAAGAGTTCAGGCATTGACATAGAAAAACTTCCAGAAGGGAAGATAATGAATGTAAGGGCAACAGCATTAGGAAAATATAGGGATGAATTGGATCAAGAAATAAATGAATTAGAACTGAATATTGAATCTACTATTGCAGATCTAACCATATCAAGAAAAGAACAAAGTAAGAAACCATTGCCTGAAATAATAGAAGGCAAAAATGATTACCAAAGATTAAAGGTCAGAATAATTGCATTGCAAAAACATCTTGATACTTCACAAGAACGATTTGAAGAACTTCAGGAAAAGCGATCATTAGTTCAATCAGATTTAGAACAAACGTGGGAAAAGATTGATTACCCACATGGGAGAGGATAATATGACATATGTACAGATTATAGAAGGCGAAAATATTATAGGCAAATACGTTCCAGACCAATGTGAATGCGGTAAGTTCTTGACAAAGGATGGCGATTGCAATAGTTGTGGAATGTCTATGTGTAAAGGTTGCGGAGAAATGTTGGATCATGGCGAACCATGTGAGAATTGCCAACCAAAAGAATATCTTAAATCTCTTGATGATGATATTGAAGTGTGCCAACATGACAATGAAGTTAAATCATGTGATGAATGTTCAGATAAGGATAGTTATTGCTTTGATGGGCAAAAGAAACGCATTGAACAGGAACTAAAAGAGAAGGAGAGTTCAGAAAACAAATCCAATAAATTAAAATTAGATTTTGAATCAGCAGATGGCGAAATGTCAAAGCAACTATCTGGAGATTTCATTGAAATCCAAAGAGATGCTACAAAGCACAAATACTTGTTGAGTGATTATGCTTTGAACAAACCTGATGGTCATTTTATTCTGTTAATTGGCGGTCATATAGGCACAGGTAAAAGCTTGACAGCAATTGCATTGGCTGAAGATATAGATTCGCACTTCAATACAGATAGAATAGCGTTTGATGTTCCAGATATGTTTAATCTAATAGATTCTGGAATGCCAAAAGGTTCTGTGATCCTGTGGGAAGGAGATACAAAGATTTCCACAGTTACTCCTTCAAACTATCTGGAAATCAAAGAACAGATTCCAAAGGTATTTGAAGCTATCAAAAATAATAATCTAATCTTGATAATAACTCTCGCAGATCCAAATAAAATGGATGATAGTATCAGATGTAAGATTGATGGGTTTGCAGAAATGATAAAACTACCAAATAAAGAAATGATAAAAAATGAGGATTTTGGTTGGGTTAGATATTTCAATGTGAGATACAATGAAGAAGAACATAAATTAATACACAAATACCCACGAATTATAGATGAGAATGGTAGGAAAATTATTGTCAAGGGCAAAGAATTTTATTCTGCAAATATGAAGTTTGCACTCCCATCAAAAGATATTGTGATCGCATATGATAAGCTACTATCAAAGCTTCATAAGAAAAAGGAGAGTGAACAAAATGGCTAAACAATTTTGGGCTGATGCTTCCACAAAAAACTGTGTGTGGTTATTCCAAGTAAAAGAGAATCTTTATGGTGAGATGGGTTGCCAATGTGGTTCTTTTGATGAAGATGGTGAAGAAATAAAAATGTGTACCTGTGCAATCACATCATGGAGAACAGAGAATGTATTCCTTACAAAAGAAGAAGCCATTAATCACGGTGAATCACGCCCTTATGCTTGGGGTAGGTACAAAGAAGGCTGGAGAATATGGGGTGTCATGGCAATAGGTCTAATGCCAGAGATACTTGGAAAGCACACTGAACTATTCAAGGATAAAGTTGAGTATGTTCCACCATACATATCTCCAAATTCTTGCAAACTTAAAACCCAAGAGATTTGGGATAATACTTCAGACAAATTGAAACCATTTGATACAATCAGTATGATATTCAACAGGCGTTTAGTCAGAAGGTTATGTATATTTGCAATTAAGATATTGATTCTTGATCGAGTTAAAACTGGAATTGATAAACTACCTGCTATAATGTCTGAAGAACAACTTGAAGAAATTAAGAAGGAGAGTGCAAATAAATGAACAAAATTCAGAAGATTTTATTCGTGGGCGTGATAGGGATAATAATTCTAACGACTATAAGTATTGTATCAGATCCTACCGAACCCGAAAAGCCACAGTATGATTCATCAGAGATAATGTTAATGGAATTTAATAATGAAGTCAATATGACATCTGCTGAATTTCATATATTAGCTGGAGAAATTTCTATTGAACAATTTGAAATGGAATATCAAAATTATACTGATACAAATGTTCTGATTCAGGAATATCGTATTGAAAGATATAATTGGATGGATGAACAAATGAATTATCTTGAAGCTGAACAACACCATGATGATGTAGGGATGGGTTGTACAGTATCTTTATTACTTATTATTGGAACAGCAATTTTTGTGGAGAAGATAGATCAAATAGGTGATAAAATAAGAAAACTTCAAAAAAATAATAAAGGAGATGAACAAGATGAGTGAAGAATGGCTAAAGGATCAGATAAAATTAGACACATTGAAAGCGTTCAGAATTGGTTGTGATGAAAAGAACTTCAAGATATTGAATCTACTTCCCACAACAATTGATAAACTCCAGAAGGAACTCCAGACAAAAGGAGTGAAACCTATCCATGACAGAGTAAATCAATTAGAAGAAATGGGCTTACTTATCAGACAAAGAGGAACTGGCAAGATTGATAAATCTCAAATGACAAACCAATTCCTAAACGAAATCGGTGAGTTTGAAAAAGTAACCTCATTCTTTATGCCCAAGTATCGTGGCATGATTGAAGAAAAAAAGGATGATTGATTAATATGAAAATCATAGGTAAATCATTAGTATCCAATAATGGAGAAATAATAATCTCTTTCTATGAAGCAAAATGCTTTGCAATTATTATACCATCATTGATTTGGTTCGGTATGAATTTCAAGATGTTTGGATAATGGAGAATTTGAAATGTTGAAATACCCAAAACCTTTGAGAATAGTACATGATAAGATCGGATTACGCCCAACCAAGAGGTATCTTTCACAGGCAGAGGTAAAAACATTATTGTCGGGCAAGGTTTGGATAGAAGAAAAAATGGATGGTTCGCAATGTGGAATTGCAGTAAAGAATGGCAAACCAATAGTCTATACCAAGAATCAACATTTATTTGAATATGATAAACGAGCATCATTCAATGGATTGTGGGATTGGGTATATGAAAATCATGAGATGATAATGAAGATTCCAAAAAGAATGCGGATCTGCGGAGAATGGTTAAGAGTTCAACATCACATCCACTATGATAATCTTCCAGATTGGTTCATTGCTTTTGATGTATTGAATGAGCAAACAGGAATGCCTTTGCCATACAAGGAAAAGATCAAGATACTCGAAGAATGCGGTTTCCAATATGCAAAACTCTTGGCACAAGGTATGTTTACCAAAGATGAGATATTTGATATTGCACATCAATTAAGTTCCATTGGAAATGAGAACATAGAGGGCGTTGTTGTCAAGCGAGATTACTTCCAATATTCAGGCAAATTAGTAGTTCAAGAATTTCTTGATGATATTATTGATGAAGGGCATCATTGGACATCCAAGACCACGCAGAAATTAAATCGAAGGAGAATTTGAAATGGCTAATTGCTTACACTGTGAAACTGGAACAATCGAATCACAAACACCTGATAAATTAGTCTGCAATAATTGTGGATCTGTTTATATCAGGAAGAAAAGGAGAAGGTGAAAAATATGGGATTAAATTATGAATTTGAATCAGAAATAAGAATTGGGGATAAGAGAGAAATTCACAAACAAGACACCATAAATATATTGAATGGTATGATTGAACTTGGGAATTTTGCTAAATCAATTAAAGAAAACATAAGTGATGATGATGAATATGAATTAATTATGCCTATTTTAACATTAGTCGCAGATGATAGTGTACATCCTACCATCAATATTTCATTGCGAAATATACATAAGGATATAGAAAGTAAACAATTAACTCTTTGGTTTTCAAAAGATGAATGGAGAAAATTTTTTACATTCATAAATACTATGGATAAAATTGAGGAAATAAATATGGGTGGATAATAAATGGAAAATAAACAACATCTTGAAATGGATTTAGTAAGGGGCTTTGGACATCAACCAAATATACATGATATGTTAGATTCCACCGATACAACAATCGGGCATCCCCATAGGAAAGACACACATTATCTCGAATGGTTATTATATCAGCACAAACAGGGTAAAATAACCATTGCAGAGTTAAGAGCAGGAATCCATCATATCATTGATGATTGTGGTATATTGATGCTGAAGGAAGATTGGGAGTGATTAACATGGATGCAACACAATTCAAGAATAAGACAGACAAATGGTGGAAAGGAAAGAAAGTCAAGTCTTTAGTAGAAATACAGAATGGTTGGGCTACGCTTCCAGCAGGAACAATATTTACTGTTAAAAGAAAATGGGCAGGATTAGAGTTAATATCAGATCCCTGTGATCATTGCGGATTGAAGGTAAGCATTACAAAAGTACCATATGATTATATTGAATTGATAGACGGAGATGATGCCTAATGCCTTCAATAGTGGTCTTTTGTCCAGAATGTAAGCAACAATGTGGCAAGAGCATTCTAAGGGGGCTATGGCGGTTATTAAGACCTGCAAGGGATGGTGAATGTCCAGTGTGTCATGAGAAGTTAAACAAAAGAAGGAGATGGTAACTAATGTCAAAAGATATTGGACAATTGCACTGGAGTAAAGCCAAGCAGAAGTATTGGATACAGTACAAGGATGGAACTTGGGCTTGGATCAGGCAATGGTATGAACAGAGTAAATTATCAGCAGATCGTGAACATTTCATTCTTCATGATTATATTTACATACAAAAACAGAAATCAATTCACAGTGAACCCCCATCAAAAGCATCAAAGAAAAAATCAGATTATTCATTTATCAAATCCAACAAAGAAGCAATACTATCAATTACATTCTTCATCACCACATTAATTTTAATGAAATTAAATGATCCTTACAAAATTGCAGGAATAACATTCTCAATTTCTGCATTCTTTCTCATATGCTATTTAATTGGTATAACCGAGATAAATCTTTTTGGAGATGATTAGATGTCGAAAAAACATAAACATCAATGGCGATATGTAAGTGCAAGATATGTTGATGGAAAATTAGTCAAAGGCAAAAAGAAATGCCTTACTTGTCCAGCAGAAAAAGGGGGATAGATTCAATGCCAAATAATGAAGGATGTAAATTTTATTTTGATAAAAACAAATGTACTCCAAAAGGAATATTTGAGCATGGGAAAAAGTGTGAAGGATGCAATCAGTATGAACCAAAGTACAAAGGCATGGACACATTAGTTCATTACATTGGATTCCACAAGGATCTTGATAAGCGAGAAGAAATGTTTAGTGAATTATTAGACAGTGAAACCGCCCACTGTGGTAGTTCATATCATTTCAAGAGTTGTAGTGATAAATTAGAAGAAACTACCTGCAAGAAATGTCTTATCGGTTTTGTTCATGCTTGTAAAGAATCAAATGAGGTACTAACTGAAGAAATGATGAAAAATTCAAACTTCATGGAAACTGCAATTAATGTTTTGAACGATCTAACAAATGAGGATACATAAATATCTATCAAAGGAGATAGTAGCTATGGATAATAAATCAGAAATAAAAGATATAACCATCATAATATGTAAACATTCAATAGATAGAATATTACAAAGAGAACTCATACCAAAGCATGAACTTGTACAATTTTTCATGAAAAAAATAGATCAACAAACAATAACAATTTATGAAGATATAAACAGAGATAGATATTTTTTATTTATACGTGAATCAGACGTTAATGGTACTGCATCATTAATATTATTTCCAAAAGAAGATGATACTTTAATATCGCCAACAGGATATTGGATTTCACATTCACAAAGAACAAGCGATAAAAGACCGATAAAAGTATTTGTGAAAGAATTAATTTTACCTAAAGAATACATGTCAAAATTAGATAGGAAAGTAGAATTATTAAAAATTGAAAGATCAAAACAAATTAATAAGATTAAAACTCATAAAAAAATTATAGGTAAAATTAAATTAGAGATCGAAGAAACAGATGATAAAATCAATGAATTAATTGCAAAAAGAATGAATAAAAAAAGAGAGGAATAATATATGAACAATCAGGGTTATTGGAAGCAACCTGAACAAGAATACTGCATCAAATGTCAGAGAACAATGCAAATGACTATCAAGGAAGGGCGAATGGGCGGTCTTATCGTTGTCTGTGTAATCTG
>JAGLYS010000144.1 GCA_023132105.1 Caldifarciminota bacterium | reverse complement strand
GGCGAGGAAGAAATATTGGGAAATAATACCGTAAGTAACTTTCCCTCCACAGGCGGGAGGGAATAGAAGGGAGGGGGAATAAAGAAATTATGAATTATGAATTCAACAGGATTCATGCAATATTTTACCGTAGAGACGCAATATCTTGCGCCTCCTTAATATCTGGTGCTTATAGAAAATATAGAATATTAGACGCAAAATATTGCGTCTCTACACAGAATCTTAATATTTAGATTGCTTCGCCTGCCTGTGCGTGTTCGCACGCAGACAGGTCGTTCCACTCCTTGCAATGACATTGATGAGTTTAATGAAACTGGTTAGTATGTCAATCCCTATCAACCCACAATGTAGTGATTCTGTTTGACAATTAAGACACAAATGTTATTATAAATATTGATACGGTAATGAGTGAGGATTTATGAAAAATGAAATTAAAATATTAATAAATCAGGTTAGAGAAAATACAATAAGTGGAGATATTGAGATTGCAAGAATGTTAATTACATTTATTCTTGATAATTTTTACCTGTTGAAAGATGAGGATCTGATCGATGTTGCAGAGCAGCTAAAGAATGCAAAAAATGAAATGGCATCGATACAAAATATTGCAAGGATATTAATTCTTTATGCGGATAAATTAGATGAATTATATAAGGAACTGATTGCTTTTAGAAAATTTGTCGTACCTGACTATAATAAGATCCATTTTAGAGATCTTTTCTCAGATTTGAAAAAACCTGTTGAAATAATCACTCTTAGCAGAAGTTCTACTGTGAAATATGCTATAATATTATTATATAAGAAAAATTTGTTAAAAAATCTTTATGTTATTCATTCTTATCCCGGTGGTGAAGGGGAAACACTTTTAAAGGAATTGAATGAAAATGGTATTAACGGTATATTAGTCGAAGATCTTACTTTCTATCGATATATGAATAATATAGATATTGCAGTAACAGGTGCGGATGCAATAACCGATAAGTATTTCATAAACAAAGTGGGATCGTACCTTTTATTCGATTATGCTAAAAAAGCCGGAAAAAAAACATTAGTTTTAGGAAATCCTTTAAAGAAAATCTCAATTGATATAGCAATAAAGAATAAGGAATACGAGAAAATTCCCTTAAGCCTTGTAGATAAAATATTTATTTAGACACAATGATGCTTTTTAGCAAAATATTAAAATATTAGAATTATTCCCATTCGTAAATTCGTGACTATATCCCACTTTCCTTCCTCGCCCTTGACGGGAGAGGACTGAGGTGAGGGTGTTTGTATCCCATAAAAGGATACTTTCTTTTCGTGAAATTCTCTCCAATTAGTGAAATTAAAGATAAAAAATATCTCTTTCTCCTTAGTGAAATTCGTTATATTCTTCTTCTTCTCTTTTCGGCTGGCGTCTGATGTCTGGCGTCTGATGTCT
>JAGLYS010000143.1 GCA_023132105.1 Caldifarciminota bacterium | reverse complement strand
ACTAACGGATTCTGCTCCATTTATCTTTATCAATTTTTCCTTATAATAAATAAGCAGTGGAGCTGTTCTTTTTCTATACACTTCAAGTCTGTGCAAAATAGTTTCCCTATTATCATCTTTTCGGATAGTTAGTTCCAAACTACATATATCACATTTTTTTCCATTTCTTGGAGGATTTGTTATTAAATTATATACCATACCACATCCTGGGCATATTCTTCTTGAAAGTAATCTTTCCATAATTATTTCATTATCTGCATTTATTGCAAGAACAGTATCTACCTGATTTTCTCTTTCTGCAAATATTACATCAAGACCTTTTGCCTGTTGTACCGTTCTTGGAAAACCATCGAAAAGAAAACCATTGAATGATATATTTGCATTCATAGTCTGATTTATTAACATTATTATAAGATTATCCGGAACAAGGGCTCCGTTTTCCACATAGTTTTTAACTTTATTTCCTAATTCATCATTCTTTTTAATACTTTCTCTTAAAATATTACCTGTGGAAATATTATAGAGATTGAATTCTTTGGATATTATAACCGCCTGAGTTCCTTTTCCAACGCCTGGAGGTCCTAGTAGTACGATATTCATCTATCTTCTGCCTCTGATTTTACCTTTCTTAACAAATCCATCATAATGACGCATCAAAAGGTGAGATTCTATTGTATGCATAATCTCAATAACAACACCGACAGTTATAAGAATCGAAGTACCACCAAAATATATGTTAGCATGTGTCCAATTCATAATATATATTGGGGTAATTGCAATAGCTGTAAAGAATAGAGCACCGGGTAATGTTATTCTTACCATTACATGATCAATATATTCCGCTGTTTTCTTTCCTGGTCTTACACCTGGTATAAAACCACCATATTTCTGCATATTCCCTGCTATCTCCTCCGGATTTATAACCATAGCCGTGTAAAAATACGCAAAGAAGATGATAAGAATTGCATATATTATAACATATAACGGTCCTGTCGGTCTAAACAAATTTATAAGTGTTTGTCCCCAGGCAGCATCCTTTGCAAGGAATGTTACAATCGTATTAGGAAACATCAGTATAGACTGAGCAAAGATAATAGGTATAACCCCTGCTGCATTGACATTGAGTGGAAGGTGTGTAGATTGTCCTCCGTATATCTTATTGCCCACAACTCGTTTGGCATACTGAACGGGAATTCTTCTTTGTCCCTGGGTTACAAGAACAACTGCAGCTGTTATTACAAAAATCAATGCAAGCAAAACAAAAAACATTATCCAACTCATAGCTCCTGAAAATAACATTCTGAGAACACCCAAGCTTTCACTGGGAAATCTTGAAACAATCCCAATAAGAATCAGTAGTGACATTCCGTTTCCAATACCTTTCTCGGTGATTCTTTCCCCAAGCCACATCACAACAATAGCTCCTGTAGTTAGACTGAGTATAGTCATTATTCTGAATGCGAAACCTGGATTGGGAACAACTGCAAGACCTGATGGACTGCGCATGCTTTCAATAAAAAATGTTGTACCATATGATTGAACAAGAGCTATAAGAACCGTAAAATATCTTGTATATTGGGTAATCTTTTTCCTTCCCTGCTCACCTTCTTCACGAAGTTTTGCTAGTGTAGGAATTACCGGAACAAGCAATTCAAATATAATTGCTGCACTAATATATGGCATTATCCCAAGTGAAAAAATAGTTGCTCTGCTTAATGCACCACCTGTAAAAATATCATAAAAACCAAGTATAGAACCAGAATATGTACTTGCAAAAGCACTTACTATCTCTTTTATATTTACACCTGGAAGAGGGATATGTCCGCCTATTCTATAGATTATAAAGATACCGAAAGTAAATAGTATCTTTTTTCTCAGATCCTCTATTTTAAACGCATTGTAAAGACCTTTAAACATTAAACCTCCTCTGTTTTACCACCACAAGCTTCTATCTTTTCTTTCGCAGATTTTGAAAATGCATGTGCCTGAACAGTTAGAGGAATACTAATTTCTCCTCTGCTCAATATTTTAACAGGTAAATCTCTCTTTACTATTCCATTTTCAAACATCGAATCAATTGTAACTATATCATTCTCCTTATAATATTCTGCAAGTGTTCCTATGTTAATAATCTGGAATTCCACTCTATTGATATTTTTAAATCCTCTCTTGGGAATCCTTCTCTGCAATGGCATCTGCCCACCTTCAAACCATGGTTGAATAGATCCTCCTGATCTCGACTTCTGCCCTTTGTGACCCTTTCCCGAAGTTTTACCACTACCTGATCCCGGCCCTCTTCCGATTCTAGATCTTTTCTTAACTGATCCAGGAGCAGGATGTATATTCTTATCAATCATAATCACTCCTATTCGTCAATTTCTTCAACATTAAGAAGATGTTGTATTTTATTAATCATCCCTCTAATTGCTGGTGTATCATCATGAACAACTGTCTGGTGCATTTTCCTAATACCCAAAGCTTTTAGTGTTCTTTTCTGTTTATACGATCTGTCTATACCGCTTTTAATTTGCTCAATTCTAAGTCTTTTCATGTCAACATCAGCTATTTAAGAGCTTGTAAACACTCTCTTTTCTCCTAAGTGATTTCAATCCTTCGAATGTTGCTTGAATAATATTAATATCAGTATTCGAACCAAGCGATTTTGTTAATATATTCTCGATACCAGCTAGTTCAAGTAAAGGTTTAATTCTTGTATTTGCTATAACACCAGTACCTTTTGAAGCTGGTTTCATCAATACTCTACTGGCACTATATCTACCGGTAGTTTCATGAGGGATTGTTCCATTAATAATGTTTACCTCTACAATATTTTTTCTTGCATCTTCAATTGCTTTTCTTGTAGCATCCATTCTCTCTTTTGCTTTACCCATTCCTATCCCTATATATCCTTTTCTATCACCTACAACTGCTATAACTCTAAGTTTAAAATTCTTTCCACCTTTAACGGTTTTAGAAACCCTCGATATGGATATAATACTTTCTTCAAGTTCAAGGGATGATATATCAATTTTTCTATTCACAGTATCCTCCTTTAGAAGTCTAAACCTGTTTCCCTACAGGATTCAGCAAAGCTTTTTACTCTTCCATGATATTTATAACCTCCGCGGTCAAAAATAATCTTTTTAACACCTTTATCAATTGCTTTCTTTGCTAATGCTTCACCTATAATTTTACTTGTCTCGATTTTATTCTTCCCTTTTACTTTTTGTTTCATATCCTTATCAACAGAAGATGAAGACACAATTGTAATCCTCTTAACATCATCGATTATCTGCCCGTATATATTAGAAATACTTCTAAAAACAACAAGTCTCGGTTTATCTTGCGTGCCAGATAAATGAAGTCTAAGTCTTTTATGTCTCTTAATTCTATTCAGTCTTTTAGTTTTGCTTTTATCCATATTGAACCTCTTTAGGCACCGGTTTTGCCGGCTTTCTTTCTGATATATTCACCATCATATCTAATACCTTTACCTTTATAAGGTTCGGGAGGCCTTACTGATCTTATCTTGTCAGCATAGAATCCAACCTTCTCCTTATCGATTCCCTTAACAAATACTATTTCTTGTTTAGGACCTTCCACTCTAAAATCAATTCCTTCCGGTTTTTTAAATAGAACAGGATGACTGTATCCTACAAGTAATTCAAGGTCATTCCCTTTAAGATTCGCCCTGTAACCAACACCTTCAATAACAAGTTTCTTTTCAAATCCGCTACTAATCCCTATAACCATATTACTGAGTATAGCCCTAGTCAGACCGAATAAAGCACGCACATCCTTACTATCACTCTTCGCAGTTATATTAATTTTCTTATCTTTGATACTAATACCGATTCTTGGGTCAAAAGTCTTTTCAAGAGTACCTTTTGGACCTTTTACCGTTATAGTATTTCCATTCTTTTTAATTTCAACACCATCTGGTAATTCTATTGGCTTTTTCCCTATTCTTGACATATTAACCTCCTACCAGATGTAACATAGAATCTCACCACCTACATGGATCTTTCTAGCATTTTTATCTGTCATAATTCCCTTTGAAGTAGAAACTATAGCAATGCCCAAATTATTTAAGACTTTGGGTAATTCATTACATTCCTTATAGATTCTTCTGCCGGGTTTACTGATTCTCTTTACTCCTGAAATTACACCTCTTCTGTCTACATACTTCAAATTAATAATAATTTTATTTTGCTTATTGTCATTTTCTATTTTATAACCATTTATGTATCCATTTTCAAAAAGAATTTTTGTAATCGATTCTTTTGCCTTTGATGCTGGCATATCTACATCTTCATGTCCCGCTTTTTGGGCATTTGTTATTCTAATAAGCATATCAGCAATCGGGTCTACAATACCACTCATATATCCTCCAGTTACCAGCTAGCCTTTTTCATTCCAGGAATTTTCCCGTCAAGAACTAATTCTCTCAGACATAAACGACATAAACCAAAATCATTGTAGTAACCTCTTGATCTACCACATCTTTGGCATCTGTTGTATTTTCTTACTTTAAACTTTGGTTCCCTTTTTGATTTAGCAATAATAGATTTTTTTGCCATCTATTTATTCTCCTTTTCTAAAAGGCATGAAAAACTCTTCGAGAAATTCCTTAGCCTTTTCATCTGTTTTGGCAGTTGTAACAAATGTAATATCCATTCCTATAACATTTTTTACCTTATCATAATCAATTTCCGGAAATATCAACTGTTCCTTTACTCCAATTGTATAATTCCCTCTGCCATCAAATGATGTTGTTTTTAGTCCTCTGAAATCTCTTATCCTGGGGACTGCAAGATTTACAAATCTATCATAAAACTCGTACATTCTATCTTTTCTCAATGTAACTTTACAGCCTATTTTAGCCCCTTTTCTCAGTTTGAAATTCGAAATTGATTTCTTCGCATGTGTAATAATAGGTGATTGTCCTGTAACAGTTCTTAATACATACACCGCTTCATCAATTATTTTTGGATCTTGAATGGATCGCCCCAATCCAACATTAATTACTATTTTTTCAAGCTTGGGAACTTCGTTAATGTTTTTATATTTCATTTTTTTTACTAATTTTGGAGCTATTTCTTCCTTATAAATTTTATATAATCTTTTTTCTCCCATATTATTTCTCCAGCATCTCGCCACAAATCTTACATATCCTTGATTTCTTACCATCTTCAAGAACTATGTAACTTACTCTCGTGTGTTCGCCACAATTTGGGCAAACTAACTTTAAGTTTGAAATATCAATTGAAGCCTCTTTTTTTATAATACCTGACTGTTCATTTGCACTTCTTGGTTTTTGATGCTTTGTTATAATGTTGACACCTTCAATGATTGCTTTCCCCTTTTCAGGAAATATCACCAATATTTTTCCGGATTTTCCTTTATCTTTTCCGGAAATCACAAGTACCTTATCTCCTTTTCTCAATTTTAATTTATTCATTAAACTACCTCCGGAGCCAGTGATACAATTTTCATAAACCTCTTTTCCCTTAACTCTCTGGCTACAGGACCAAAAATACGAGTACCTTTTGGTTCTTTAAGCGTATCGATTACAACGCAAGCATTATCATCGAATCTTACCGATGATCCGTCTTTTCTATTGAATTCTTTTTTAGTTCTTACTATTACAGCTTTTTGAATACTTCCCTTTTTAATTTGACTACCTGGAAGTACTTCTTGAATTGCAATAACAACTATATCACCCACATAAGCATATTTCCTTCTGGTACCACCAAGAATCTTAATACATTTGGCTTTTTTTATTCCGGAATTATCCGTGACTTTTAACCTGGTTTCCTCCATAATCATCTGCTACCTCTACTCTTTAACCTTTTCGATAACCTTCATTAAACGCCATCTTTTTCTTTTACTAAGTGGTCTTGTTTCCTCAACCAATACTTTATCTCCGATATGAGTAGTATTACCCTTATCATCCACAATAAGTTTTTTATGCTTTGTAATTATTTTACCATAAAGAGGGTGTGGAATTCTTCTTGCAATATCGATAACAATTGTGTCTCTCATCTTATTGCTTATCACTACTCCAATCCTTCTTTTACAATGTCCACTTGATTTCATATATATCTCCTATATTATTTACCTTCGGATAATTTTGTCAGCCCTAAATCAGATTCGTTAATAATCGTTTTGATTCTTGCAACCTCTTTTTTAACCTGATTTATCCTTGATGGATTCAAAAGACTCCCCGCCACCTTTTGAAATCTCAAATTTAACAATTCTTCTTTATACTGATGAAGTTTCAATTCAAGTTCATCTATTGTCATATCACGATAATTTTCTCTTTTCATATTAGCTTACCTTTTCTCTCTCTACGAGTTTTGTTCTGATTGGCAACTTCGAACCTGCAACTTTAAAAGCCCGCTTTACTTTATCTATTGGAGCTCCGGAAACTTCAAACATCACTCTTCCTCTCTTAACAACAGCCACCCAGTGATCTGGTGCTCCTTTCCCTTTTCCCATTCTCGTTTCAGCAGGTTTTTTGGTAAAAGGCTTATCAGGAAAAATCCTAATCCATATTTTTCCGTTTTTTCCAATTGCACGGTTAATTGCTACTCTACATGATTCTATCTGTCTGGAGTTTATCCATGCGGTCTCCATTGCCTTAAGTCCATAATCACCAAAATCTACCCTTAACGCTCCTTTTGAATAACCTTTTCTTCTCCCTCTCTGCTGTTTTCTATATTTGACTCTACTTGGCATTAACATAAACTTTTCACCTATTTTATACTTTTCTTAAAAACCTGTTCTCTATCAAGAATATCGCCTTTATATATCCATACTTTTATGCCAATAGTACCACTCATTGTAAAAGCAGTATAAGTTGCATAGTCAATATCGGCTTTTAAGGTATGTAAGGGTACACGCCCTTCCCTATACCATTCAGTTCTGGCGATTTCTGCTCCTCCTATCCTTCCTGAACACATAACCTTGATACCTTGAGCTCCCATTTTCAATGCCCCTTGAATAGCCTTTTTCATAGCTCTTCTATATGATATCCTAGACTCTAATTGTCTTGCAATATTTTTCGCTACAAGTACAGAATCTATTTCGGCATATTTGATCTCTTCTATTGTTATATGTACATCAGTATCCTTTAAAAAGGATTTCACCTCTTCTCTAAGTTTGTCAACCTCTGCTCCCCTTTTACCTATAACAACCCCTGGTCTTGAAGTTCTTAAAATTATATTTATTTTATTCTTAGTTCTTTCTATCTCAATTGTAGATAAAGCCCCGTTCTTAAGTCGTTTCTCAAGATATTTTCTTAGCATAATATCTTCACTAAGATATCTACTATATTGATTTCTCTTAGTAAACCATCTTGAGTGCCAGTTCTTTGTAATCCCAATTCTAAATCCGATAGGATTTGTCTTTTGTCCCAAAAGTTAACCTCCTTCTATTATTTCTTCTACAGTGACTTTTATATGACCCTTTCTTTTTCTTATAATCGATGCCCTGCCCATAGGACCTGGACGCATTCTTTTTAATGTCGGACCTTGTTCAACAATAAGCTCTTTTACTATAATATTTTTAGGATCAGCTTCATGACCATCATTAAAGTTCGAGAGATTGCTGACAGCTGATTCAATTGTTTTTCTAATATATTCGGAACCAGCATTTTTCATAAATTTCAATGTGTTAATCGCTGTAAAAGCATCCATACCCCTAATCATACTCGCAATTCTTTTACCTTTTTTTGCAGATAGTTTTGCATTTTTTGTCATAGCTTTTGCGGTTCTTTTCTCACTCATAGTTACCATCCTTATCTTACTTTAGCTGTCTTTTCCTTTGATCCAGCATGATGTCTAAATGTTCTTGTAGGTGAAAATTCTCCAAGCTTATGACCAACCATATTCTCAGTAATAAATACAGGAATAAATT
>JAGLYS010000142.1 GCA_023132105.1 Caldifarciminota bacterium | reverse complement strand
CGAATTTATAACGAATTACACAAAGAGAAGAGAATAATTCTATACCTTTTATTTCACTAATTTAAGCCAATTTCACGAAAGAGAATAGGGCAGACACAGGGGTCTGCCCCTACAATTTACGATTTACGGTTAACGATTCACAAAAAAACATGTCATTGCGAACGAAGTGAAGCAATCCAACAAAATTGAAATTATATTGCTTCATCGTTTTTCTCCCCGCAATGAAAATGCATAGTAGCAACTTGTAACTATTATGCCTATCTACTAATTTAAGTTTCATTATATTGACTTTGTATAATATTTTGTCTATATTAAAGATTATAAGTAGGAGGTTGACTATGAAACACCCATCACCAAATGTGGGGAATAGTGATAAAATGGTAAGATTAACTATAGGAATAATTTTTGTAATGATAGCATTACTAATTCCGCTTATATTGTGGAAATGGATATTCGGATTATTAGGTGGAATTCTATTAATCACATCTATAACAAGACAATGTTTAATTTATAGAATATTCCATATTAACACATATAAAGGTGATTTAGAAAATAAGGAATAGAAAAAGGACAGATTAGAATCTGCCCTTTTTCTATTTTAAAATCAGTTCTAATAATTTTTCAATATCTTAATGATTTCGTCTCCAACCCTACCTTGTCCTTCTCCAGTCATAGCCCCGATATGTGGCGTACAATTGAAATTTGCAAGCTCAAAAAGTGGTGAAGATTCCGGTGGTTCTTTTTCAAAAACATCAAGAGCTGCCCCATATAATTTACCATCTTTTAAAGCATTGTATAAGGCGACTTCATTAACGACACCTCCACGAGCACAATCAATAAAAATTACACCATTTTTCATCATTTCAAACTGCTCTTTTGAAATCAGATGATGTGTATCGTCTGTATGTGGGAGATGTAATGAAATATAATCGGATTCTTTTAAAAGACTATCAAGATCCGTAAGATTAACATTCATATCCGTTTCTTTTACAAAAGGATCATATGCAATTACATTCATATCAAATGCGATTGCTCTTTTTGCTAACTCTATACCTATTCTTCCGAATCCGATAATTCCTAATGTTTTTTTATAAAGTTCAGTCCCTTTTAATGCTTTTTTATCCCATTTCCCATTTTTCAAGGTTTCTGTTCCGCGAGCAATATGTCTTGCAGAAGCGAGCATATGACCAAATGCAAGCTCAGCAACAGATATGGAACTGGCAGCAGGTGTGTTTTTCACCTCTATGCCTTTGGACTTTGCATATTCTACATCGATATTGTCTAAACCAACACCGCCTCTTATAATCAGTTTTAAATTACTTGCAGAGTCAATTATTGGTTCTCTTACTTTCGTTGCACTTCTTACTATTATGCACTCATAATCCGGTATAATTGATATCAATTCTTCGGGAGACATACCTGTTTTAACAGTAACATTATGACCAAGGCCCTTTATTCCTTCTATTGCCTTATCTGCAATCTTATCAGAAATTAGAATTTTCATTTTTACACCTCATATTATTTTGAAAGAAATTCATCAATCCAGGACAAGAGTTCTTCTATATCAGCCATCTGAGTATCTCCCATATGAGCAATTCTGAATGTTTTTTCTTTCAGTGTACCATATCCATTAGAAATCACAGCACCTTTTGTTGCAAGAAAATCATTCAGATCTTTAACTTTAAATCCCTTTGTATTGTTAATACAAGATACTGTAGGCGAGTGATAACCTTCCTCGGAAAACATATTAAAACCTCTGTCATTACCCCATTTTCTTACATATTCTGCCATTTTTGAATGTCTATCGAACCTATTTTCAATACCTTCTTCTATGATATCACTCATTTGGTGATTTAGAGCATAAATATGAGAAATCGATGGAGTAGCAGGTGTTTGCCATTTATCATAATACTTTTTCATAACAAGAAAATCGAAATAGTATCCACGATTCTCTATACTTTTTGCTTTTTCCATTGCTTTATCGCTGATTGAAGCAACAGCGAGTCCGGGAGGTAATGCAAAAGCTTTTTGAACACCGGCTAAACATACATCTATACCCAATTTATCAACATCGATTTTTGTTCCGGACATACAACTAACAGCATCAACTAAAAACATTACATCTGGATATTTTTTCATAACCTCTGCAATCCTTTCTATGTCCGAAAGTACTCCTGTAGATGTTTCGTTTAATGCCATTGATATTGCATCATATTCACCTGTTCTTAATTTTTCATCAATCATTTCAGGTTTAACGGCTTTGCCCCACTCGATTTCTATTCTATCTACTACTTTGCCATTTGCTTCGGCAATATCTGCCCATCTCTGACTGAAAGCACCATTAATGCATGAGAGAACCTTCTTGGAAACACAGTTTCTCATTGCAGCTTCCATTAATCCGGTTGAAGATGATGTAGAAATAAATATAATATTGTTAGTGTAAAGAAGTTTTTGTAGTTTTTCAACTGTTTCTTTAAATAGATCTACAAATTCGGGGAATCTGTGCCCTATCATAGGTGTTGCCATGGCTTCTAAATTAGATTTTCTAACCTCTGTAGGGCCCGGAATAAATAATTTCTTGTGCATAAGATCCTCCTTTTATTTTTTTAATTACGGATATTATATCAAAATAAATATATATGTCAATGAATATTGTTGAGGAAAAATTAGAAAATAGAAAATAGTAAATAGAGAATAGAGGAAAGATCTACAACGAATTCACTAATAATGAGGAATAGACATCAGACGCCAGACTTCAGACATCAGCCGAGAGGGAGGGGAAATAACAACGAATTACACTAAGAGAAGAGAATATATTTTATCCTTTATTTCACGAATTGAAAGCCAATTACACGAAAAAGAAATATCTTTTAATGGAATACAATCACCCTCACCTTAATCCTCTCCCGTCGAGGGCGAGGAAATAATATTGGGGAAATATTATCATATAGTAACTTTCCCTCC
>JAGLYS010000141.1 GCA_023132105.1 Caldifarciminota bacterium | reverse complement strand
GGTGCCTGACCCCAATTTTTCCCTACTTTTCTTCCTCGCCCTCTCTCTTCTCGGCTGAAGTCTGAAGTCTGGCGTCTGATGTTTATGTTCCCATTCCTCACTTGTAACTTGCTACTTGTTACTTGCAACTTACTATTGTGAATTCGTGGTGGATCTCTCCTCTCCATTTCCTTTGTTATAAATTGTCGAAATGTCGACCCCCGACCCCAATTATTCTTGACATTAGATATAGATTGAGTATAATTTATATATGAATTATAATAAATCGGATTTTATATATCATAATACTATGATTAATCTGTTAGAGGGGAGAGAGTAGATGTTGTCAAGTTATCACCAGTCTGAAAAGAGAATAGTGAAAAGATCTTTCGGGTATGTTTTATTAAAAGAATTAAAAGGAGATATTCAATGAAAAAGTTATTTTTTACTATCATTTTACTGATTTTTACTGTTTCTAATGTTTCTATTTTTGGAAGTAATTACAATGTCAGGAGAACCGATAATTTTAAATCTGATGAAGAAATATTTAACAACAAATGGACAAATAGTACAAGAGGTGATTCACTAAATTGTGTGCTTCTTGGGGGGTGGTTTAGTGGACCTAATTATACTATATTCGTAGTTGACACAATTGCATATATAGGGGAGGGATGTTATTTAGATATATTGAACATTAATAATGCAGCAAATCCGGAATTGCTTGGTAAGATAAAATTACCAACATTTGCAAATGATATATATGTAAAGGACACAATTGCATATGTAGCTGATGATTATGAAGGACTTCGTCTCATAAATGTGTCAGATCCAACAAACCCCACAGAGATAGGTTCGTATGAAACGGGAGGTGATGCTAATGGAGTATATGTCCAGGACACAATTGCATATTTAGCTGATGGTTATGATGGACTTCGACTTATAAATGTATCGGATCCTTCAAGTCCCACAGAAATAGGTTCATATGGTATGGTAGGTTATGCTAGAGAACTATATATAAAGGATACAATTGCATATATAGTTGATCATTTCACTGGACTTTATCTTATAAATGTATCAGATCCCACAGGTCCGACAGAGATTGGTTTATATGATATGGGAGGTTATGCTTATGATGTATATGCCAAGGACACGATTGCATATGTTGCTCGTCGCTTTGGACTTCGAATTATAAATGTATCGGATCCTACAAATCCGACAGAGATAGGTTCATATGATATGGGAGATCGTGCTTATGGAGTATATGTGAGTGATACAATTGCATATGTTGCAGATGGAAGTGCTGGACTTCGACTCGTAAATGTATCGGATCCTACAAGTCCCACAGAGATAGGTTCATATGATACGGGAGGTTATGCTATTAGCGTCTATGTCAAGGACATTATTGCATATGTTGCAGATGGAAGTGCTGGACTTCGACTCGTAAATGTATCGGATCCTACAAGTCTTACAGAGATAGGTTTCTATGATACGGGTGGTTCTGCTGAAGGTGTATATGTCAAGGACACGATTGCATATGTTGCTGATTATGGTGGTGGGCTTCGTATCATTAATGTAGCTAATCCTTCTTTTCCTCAAGAGGTTGGATTTTATGATACAGTATCTGATACTAGAGATATATATGTTCAGGACACAGTTGCATATATAGTTGGTGATTATGGTGGTGGACTTCGACTCATAAATATATCGGATCCTACTAATCCCACAGAGATTGGTTATCATTATATACAATATGCTTGTGGAGTATATGTCCAGGACACAATTGCATATGTAGCTGGCTATATTGATGGACTTCGACTCATAAATGTATCGGATCCTACAAATCTTACAGAAATAGGTTTCTATGATACGGAAGATTATGCTTATGATGTATATGTCAAGGACAGTATTGCTTATGTTGCTGATCGTTATGACGGACTTTATTTAATACATTATTATGGGAATACAGGTATAAAAGAAAATAAGAATGGAAACGGAAATAATATATATAATATTAAGGTTAAAATGCAAGACGGATTAAGTATAGATTATAATATTTCAGAAACAAAGAGTGTATCAATAAGTATTTACAATATTATTGGACAGAAGGTGTATAGCAATAAAGGCATAAAATCCCCCGGGCAATATAGTATCAAATGGAATGGAAATATGGGCGTATACTTCATAAAGATCGATATTGATAGATATAAATACACAAAGAAAATTGTTATCATAAAGTGATGTGAAAGAAGGGGAGAGAGGGAATAGCTGCGAATAACTACTGAAAAAGAAATATAAACACTAAAAGTGGGAAAAAAAGGTGCCTGTCCCCAATTTTTCCCTACTATTCTTCCTCGCCCTCGACGGCCTGCCTGCCGAAGCCTCGGCGTAGGCAGGGAGAGGACTGAGGTGAGGGTGATTTTATCCCTTTTCGGCTGAAGTCTGATGTCTGGCGTCTGATGTTTATGTTCCCATTTCTCACTTGTAACTTGTTACTTGTTACTTGCAACTTACTATTGT
>JAGLYS010000140.1 GCA_023132105.1 Caldifarciminota bacterium | reverse complement strand
AATTTGTGAATTCGTGGTGGATCTTCCTCTCTCACTCCTTTTGTGGATTGCTTTATGTCTATTGTAAAACCTTCAAAATATTTTCAGCGGTTTTTTCCCATGTATATTTTTTCGATGTAATAAGTGCATTTGCTCTAATACCGGATAATTCACAATAATTCAAAAAAGAATATTCCATAATTTCTTCAAGATGTTCAATGTCCGGTCTTTTCATTTTAGCTCCTTTTAATATTTCACCATATTGAATATTCTCACTATCAATCCAATTGTTTTTAACAACCAAGCTGTTCCGATCTGTTACGAATTCACTTTCCCCACTCCATAATGTTGTTATAACAAGCTTTTCCATAGCCATTGCTTCAAGTATAGAAAGTCCGAATCCCTCGGAATACGAAGGTTGAACAACAACATCTGCACCTGCAATAAGATCTGCGATTTCTTTATCACCAATGGGTCTTGAATCAATAACAATATTTTCATATCTTGAAACTATTTCAGGAATATTCGCTATTTCCCAGGATTTCAATTTGCTTTTTATCGGTAAATATGGCATCTTAATGTACAGCTCGACCTCTTTGTTATTAGAAAAAACATCTTTAAATGCATCTGTCAGTTCGGATATTCCCTTCCTGTAATGTGGTGTTCCGATAAAAAGGAATCTAAACTTATCGGTAACTTTATTATTATTCGGATTGAAAATACTATGATCCACTCCGAAAGAAATTACTTTAATCGGAATATTAATATTACTTTCTATCAATGTATCTTTGCAAAACCTTGAAGGAACAATTATTGTATCGATATGTTTATTGATTGCATTTTTCCATATTTCAGGCACTTTAGTAGATTCTATCGTAAGGATTGAAAATTTCTTATTCCCTTGTAAATTTTTATAAGTCGGGGGATAAATGAAACAAAGGTCATTGTATGAGCCATCTATTTTTTTTATCCTTCTTTTGATTTTATTATTAAGATATATATCTTGATTAAAAAGAAATCCCTTCTGCTCATGTACGAATATATTATTATTTTGATTAATAAGAGCAAGTGTAATTTCTCTATTTACTTTAGCCCAGCTTGTCGGGCTTCTAAAAAGCCCTGTATATAAAACATTATCCATATATCATTTTAAGAGCATTATCAAAATAATAAATTAATATTTCATTTGAAATCGAAGGTTGAGAAAGAGGTGGTTCTGTTTTATAAAAATTCCTTACTTTATAATTGAATTCCCAATTTTCTTTAAGGCATATTTTATATAGATCCGTCCCCGGGAAAGGGGTGAAAAGCGAAATAATCGTCCTGAATGGTTTTATTCTTCTTAATAATTGTATCGTTTCCATTATAGTTCTTTCCGTTTCATAAGGAATCCCGAACATATTAAATGCAAGTGTTTTTATTCCATAATCTTTTATCAATCCGAATGAATTGATAATTTCATCATTTGTCATATCCCTATGAAGTACACTTTTTCTTAAATCTTCATTTGCCGTTTCTACACCTATATGAAGTCTTTTGCATCCCATTGTCTTATATATTTTCAATAAATCTTTTCTTATCACACCAACCCTTGTGTTTGCCCAGAATGGTATATTTATCTCTTTTATATAGAGATAAGAAAATTTATCCAGCCATTCCCTTTCAAATGGGAATATATCATCATGAAATCCGATTAACATCGGTTTTCCATATTCCTTAATAAAATCTTTAATCTCAGCAATTATATATTCGGGAGATTTTAATCTTATATGTTCTCCACCATATATTTCATTGAGTTTACTATTAATGCAATATGTACAGGAATATGGACACCCTCTACCAATAATAAATTCAGCTCCAACAATTGTACCATACCTGTTTAATATATCCTTTTGATTAAATGCTTGCCTATGAGG
>JAGLYS010000014.1 GCA_023132105.1 Caldifarciminota bacterium | reverse complement strand
AATAGGTGTTATGTTTGGTAATCCAATGACAACACCCGGAGGACTTGCTTTAAAATTTCATTCTTCGATTAGAATGGAAATAAGAAGAATCGGAACAATAAAGAAGGGTGATACGGCAGTAGGAAATAATATACTTGTTAAGGTCGTAAAAAATAAAGTTGCCCCACCTTTTAAGGAAGCACATTTTGATCTTATGTATAACAAAGGAATTTCCAGGGTCGGAGAAATATTGACACTTGGTACAAATTTTGGATTGATTGAGAAATTAGGAACATGGTACTCATATAAAGGAGATAAAATGGGGCAGGGGAAAGATAATGCATCAGATTACTTAATTAACAATCCCAAGGCAATGGCAGAAGTTGAGATTGAAATAAAAAAGCAGCTTGGGCTTGTAAATGAGGAAAAAGAATCCGCAGATAAATGAACGATAGTAAAAACGATGAAATAAACAATAAAGATAGAGTGCAAAAAGCTCTATCTTATTGTTAT
The DNA here is from genome assembly GCA_023132105.1 of Caldifarciminota bacterium. Classification (GTDB taxonomy): domain Bacteria; phylum Hydrothermota; class 32-111; order QNBC01; family QNBC01; genus JAGLYS01. The sequence goes on along the minus strand of JAGLYS010000014.1, from coordinate 1,500 downwards.
TCAATAATTAAAAGAAAAATATATACGGAAAATGAAATACGAATAAAAGTATCAAGAAAATTCGGAGAAGATATTGTCGATGCATTAATCGTTAGACTAAAAAAAGAAGATTTGGTTAATGATAAAATCTATATCGAATTGTGGGTAAGGGACAGGATTGAACTTCATCCCGAAGGCATAATAAAGATGAAATTCGAATTAAAAAGAAAGGGAATCCCTGATAATATAATCAATGACTATTTTAGAAGGAACTCGGTAAATGAAAATGTAATGATAAGAAAACTGATAAAAAAGAAGATGAAAAGCAATGGGATCAATAGAGATAAATTATATAATTTTCTGCTAAGGAGAGGTTTTGTGTCTGAGAAAATCTCAAATATTCTTAATGAATATTATTAATGTTTTATCTGTAATATGAGTTGACTTATTATTATTGAAAATTGAGGAATAAAATCCCATATGACATTTTCCTTAGGATCCATTATTCTGTTAGCATAAAATTCAATAATTCCCAATGTTTTATTGTTTTGAACAATTGGCATAACAATTATTGATATATTTTTGTTTTTATTCGTTGATTTAAAACGCGGGTCTGAAGAAATGTCTTTAATTAACATTATTCTATTTAACTGATATGAAGTTCCGGGCACTCCTTCTCCAATATCGAACTCTTCCGTTTGTTTAAATCCTTTTGGGGCATCCCCTACGGAATTATATAATTTTAATTTATTCTTATGTTTTAAAAATAGTTGTATATAAAATAAATCGGCATAGTGCATAATATCACTTATGATACTCTTAATCGCTATTTCAGGATCATTCATTTCTATAAATGCTGTAATTGTATCCCTAACGAGGTTTAAATATAGATTATAATTATCCATTCGCTTTCTATCTTTTACAGTGGATGTAATATCCCTAATAGCTCCTGCAATAAAATTTTGCTGTTTACTAAGTGTAATTTCATAAATATGATTAATATGTTCGATTTCAATCATTGCTTTATCTTTTTCTTGTAATTCATCATATACATTGAATATTTTAACACTATTTTCTTTGCCAAAGAGATATTTTTGAGATAGAGAATCAAAAGAATCTATATTGAATAATTCACAAAATGCTTTGTTTCCATATAATATCTTACCTTCGAAATCGCTTGTGAAAATTGGTATATGTAGATCTTCGCATAGATTTGCTTTCAAGGTATTAAAAACCGAGAGTTTTTTATACTTTGTCATAGACATTTATAATATGAATTGTATCCCCTGTCAATAGATTGTGATAGAATTGTAAATTATAAATTGTGAATTATGAATTAGCGAAATTGTAGGGATGAATAATTATACGCCCTCATTGTTTTTCATGTTTCCTCGCCCTCGACGGGAGAGGATTAAGGTGAGGGTGTCATAAAGAGCGTAAATTGTAAATTGAAAATTCAGAAATTGTCATTGCGAGGAGTGTAACGACCTGTCTGAGTGCGAACACGCACAGGCAGGCAAA
>JAGLYS010000139.1 GCA_023132105.1 Caldifarciminota bacterium | reverse complement strand
AAGTTCTACAATCGCATAAAATTCGGATTGTTCTTCCTCCCATATAGAAGCAGCAGCATTTATATTTTTTCTTTTTAGCATAAACGATTTCTCTCTCTTTGCTTCTTTCATCACAATTTTATCTATACAATTTTCAAGAAGACATTTTATGTGAATCTCTGCATCATCTGTTAATTTTTTATTTTTCAGATACTTAACAATACTTAATTTATCGATTTCCTCTCCAATTGAGTTAGGATCCGATAAAGTATTTTCAATATTATAGAGAATAAACAGCAATGAAAGAATATCATATCTATTGTGTCTTATCACATCATCGATTCTGCTATCTTGCCCCCGCCTTAGATAATCAAAATAAATATATGGAATCAGAGAACTCATAATATCATCGGATCTTTTATATCTAATAATTTCCCTTTCGATATCCTGTAATGCTGCGCTACCAATTCTCTTCCTATAGAATGCTCTGCATGGATATAACAAATCGATATGAGGTATGTTTGTAAATTCAATGCCGATTCTATTAAGAATATATCTTGTTTCAAGAATATGTATATCAAAACTCTTACCGTTATATGAAACAAGATACTTGAATTTTCCAAATATATTTTTAATCTCTTGAAGCATTGAATACTCGGATGACGGTTCTTCAAGGAAAAACTGCTTAATTTGAAATCCATTAGCATCGAGATAACCAAAACCCACAAGGAAGGGTATCGTTCCCGCACCACTTGAAAGTCCAGTTGTTTCCGTATCAAAAAATAACATATCCCTTACCGAGATTTCTTCTTCGATTTTAATATATAATTTAACAATTTTGTTCATTACAAAATCATTGTAAATTACATATTCTCCTAATTTCACTGGGAATGCGTAACATTTATTATATATTTTAAAATCTTTATTTTTAATCTTATTCTCTTGTCTTGTTTTTGTTCTAAGTCTTTTAATTTGATCGTCAATGCTCATAAGACAAAATAAGATTCAAAAATTTTAATGTATTTTTCTTCCCCTTTTGCCCGACTTCAAGCTCTGGTCCCACACAGGACGGGCAACCCTCCTTACACGGACACAATGATATAAGCTCCTTCATCTCAATTAATATATCATCATAAAGCGTTAAAAACCTTCTTGATAATCCAATACCATTGGGATAATTATCATATATAAAAACAGCCGGTCTGTTTGTAATGGGATATCTTAGATATGTAGCTACACTGATATCATGCAAATCGCACATTAGATGGATAGGAGCTATATTTTTCAATACATTACCAAATCCTCTCAATGCACATATAAATTCATCATCTGTTAAATTTTGAACGGTTTTAAAATTTTCATAAAATTCGAACCATACTGCTGTGGTATCTATCTCTATTTCGGGTAGTTCGATTTTTCCCCAACCGATATTTTCATGTGTAAAAAGTTTGATTTTTTTAAATATAGTTGGTATACTTCTCACACTTATGTCTCCATAATTCAAAAAACCGAAACCAAGTTTATGCTCTTCATCTTTATGAAGTACATTTATTGTAGTTTTCATTTCAGCATCCGTATAATAATTAACATCAACCCTTTTCACATATGCCTTTTTTCTTTCCCAATCAAGGTTGTCGACATGATACTGAACACCTCTGTGAATATATATAGCATCTTTATGTAAAAGCATAGGAACACTAAAATAATCCATCTTACCTATAATATTTTCAGGTTTCTTCGTTTTGTCTATAATAACGAAATTCTGTGTTGAGGCACTTCTCAGACCGATCTCTTCAGCAGGATATATTGATTCGGTCCAGTGCCATTGCCCTTCGGAATGGTGAAGAATACCATTATTTTCAAGATATTTCAGTATCTCGTCTGTTGTATCCACACCGAATATCTCGTTATCTTTAAAAGGAAGTTCAAATGCTGAGCATTTAATATGATTAATTAGAATAATAAGATTGTTGGCATTTATAACACCTAATTCCGGAGAATTACCAAAGAAATATTCCGGATGATTTATCATAAATTGATCGATAGGAGCACTTGATGCAACCATTATAGATATCGCTGTCGTAACACCCCTTCCTGCTCTCCCCGATTGTTGCAGGAAACTGGTGATGGTCCCGGGATAACCTGCTGTAATCGAAACATCCAAACCCCCTATATCAATACCCAGTTCAAGTGCATTTGTACTAATTACGGTTTTTATTGAATTGTTCTTTAATCCCTTTTCAATGTTTCTCCTCTCAAGAGGTAGGTATCCACCTCTATATCCTTGTACTAATTCAGGATTTTTGTGCAATTTTCTTGCTTTTTCCTTTAAATATGTTGTTAATATTTCGACTGCTGTTCTTGTTCTTACAAATATTATTGTTTTAATTTCATCCCTTAGGAATTCCTCTGCAATCTTTGTTGTTTGCTTAATATACGATGATCTTATTCCCAATTCCTTGTTTATCACGGGTGGATTGTACAAAATATAATGTTTTTCGCCTGAAGGGGCACAGTTTTTTGTTACAATTGCAACACTTTCTTCTATAAGATTCTCAGCAAGCTCCTTTGGATTCCGTATTGTAGCAGATGAAAGTATAAATATGGGTTTAGACCCGTAGAAACCGGCAATCCTTTTTAGTCTTCTTATAACATTTGCAACATGGCTTCCAAATATACCTCTATATTGATGCATCTCATCGATTACAACATATTTCAAATTACTAAACATCTTTATCCATTTCGTGTGGTTGGGTAATATCCCTTGATGCAACATATCAGGATTAGTAACTACTATATTACCGACATTCCTGATCGCTTTTCTTGCATTAACCGGTGTATCTCCATCGAATGTATACACCTTTAAACCACCGCCGATTAATTCGTTAATATTAACCAATTCGTGAACCTGATCTTGTGAAAGAGCTTTAGTCGGGAACAAATAGATAGCTCTTGAGGTCAAATCCTTAAGAAATGAGTTTATTACGGGAATATTATAGCAAAGTGTCTTGCCAGAAGCTGTAGGTGTTACGATTACTGTGTCATTGCCTCTTGTTATATAATCAATAGCTTCATTCTGATGTTTGTAAAGTCTGAATATGTTTTTTCTATTTAGTGCATTTATTAAGCGTTTATCTATATAATTAGGTATATCCCCGTAAATCCCCTCTTTTGGAGCAATTGTCTCCCATTTTGTTATATTATTCATAAAATGTTCGTTTGATCTTAAGGCATCTATTATTTGATCAATATTCATCTATAATTCTCTCAAATATACTCAGAAGCTCGTTAAAATTCGTGCTATATGAAAACATTTTGATTTCCTTAACAGATAGCTTATTTCTATTTTTAAAATCTATATTCTTATAAACCGCTTCCACAATATCTGCAACATTTACATCTGTCAAAGGAATAACATATGGAAGCAATGCAAGGGATTTTAAACTATCAAAAGGAAAACTTATAACAGGCAAGTTAGATGCAATTAATTCGAAAATGGATGTTATGAAAATAGGTTTCAATGACGGGGCAATAGCAAGAGAAGCATTGTTATAAATAATAGATTTATGAAATCTGTTTTCACAATATATAACTTCAAGGTTAGGTATATTCTCATTTATTTCCAATTTTTCAACATACTTTTTCATAATTACAAATTTAATGTCTTTTTTAAATATACTAAATATTTTCGCTACATCTATGAATATTTCTATCTCATTATCAGTTAAATTAATATCCGATAATATTACAATCGGTTTATTTATATCAATATTATAATATTCCAAAATATCCTCGAAATTTTTCTCTTCATGCAATCTGTAAATCGAATGATTATAAATTCCACCCCATTTATAATGTTTGCTTTTATTCGAATGAATTGTTTGTTCAATTACATCCCGTGAATATTCATCGAAATAAATATATTTTAAATTCCCGGGAGGAAGACGCACAAAGTCAGGATAACCAATTTCATTTACCATATTAACTTCATCAATTTCAGCAGATGAACATATAGGAATTTTATGATGATCAGCAAACAATAATATGGGCATTATATGAGCATAGTGAAC
>JAGLYS010000138.1 GCA_023132105.1 Caldifarciminota bacterium | reverse complement strand
TATATCTATCAATATCGATCTTTATAAAGTATACACCCATATTTCCATTCCATTTGATACTATATTGCCCGGGGGTTTTTATTCCTTTATTGCTATACACTTTCTGTCCAATAATATTGTAAATACTTATTGATACACTCTTTGTTTCTGAAATATTATAATCTATACTTAATCCGTCTTGCATTTTAACCTTAATATTATATATATTATTTCTGTTTCCATTCTTATTCTCTTTTATACCTGTATTCCCATAATAATATATTAAATAAAGTCCGTCATAAGCATCAGCCACATATGCAATCGTGTCCTTGACATATACATCAAAAGCAGAACCGCTCGTATCATAGTAACCAATCTCTGTCGGGCTTGTGGGATCCGATACATTTATAAGTCGAAGTCCTTCTTCCCCATCAGCTATATATGCAATCGTGTCCTTGACATATATATCAAAAGCAGAACCGCCCGTATCATAGAAACCAATCTCTGTCGGGCTTGATGGATCCGATACATTTATGAGTCGAAGTCCTCCCCATCCATAAGCAACATATGCAATTGTATCCTGTACATATACTCCCCAAGCATTACCGCCCGTATCATAGTAACCAATCTCTGTCGGGCTTGTGGGATCCGATACATTTATAAGTCGAAGCCCCTCCCAACTATCACTTACATATGCAATTGTATCCTGCACATATACACTCCAAGCAGAACCGCTCGTATCATAGAAACCAATCTCTGTCGGGCTTGAAGGATTCGATACATTTATGAGTCGAAGCCCATCATCTCCATCAGCTATATATGCAATTGTGTCCTGTACATATGTACATTCAGCATAATCTCCGGTATCATAGAAACCAATCTCTGTGGGATTTGATGGATCCGATACATTTATAAGACGAAGTCCCTCCCAACTATCACTTACATATGCAATTGTATCCTTGACATATACTCCCCTAGCATTAGCTCCTGTGTTATAGTAACCAATCTCTGTGGGGTTTGATATATTCGATATATCTATGAGACGAAGTCCATCTTCTTCATAAGCAACATATACAATTGTATCTTTGACATATACTCCCCTTGCAGAACCACCCGTATCATAAAAACCTGCTTCTATTGGATTAATCGGATCTATTACATTTATAATGCGAAGTCCATCATTATAATCAGCCACATAAGCAATTGTATTCTGAACATATACTCCCCTTGCAGAACCGCTCGTATCATAGTAACCAATCTCTGTCGGGCTTGATGGATCCGATACATTTATGAGTCGAAGTCCTTCATCTCCATCAGCTATATATACAATCGTGTCCTTGACATATACACCCATAGCAACACCACCTGTATCATAATAACCCATTTCTGTTGGATTTAAAGGATTCGATACATTTATGAGTCGAAGTCCTCCCCATCCATAAGCAACATATGCAATTGTATCCTTGACATATACACTCCAAGCAGAGCCGCTTGTATCATAGTAACCAATCTCTGTCGGGCTTGATGGATCCGATACATTTATGAGTCGAAGTCCACCTCCTCCATAAGCAATATATGCAATTGTATCCTGTACATACGTACATTCAGCATCATCTCCCATATTATAATAACCTATTTCTTTGGGGTTTGATGGATCCGATACATTTATAAGACGAAGTCCTTCCCAACTATCACTTATATATGCAATTGTATCCTGTACACATATACCCCATGCAGAACCACTCGTATCATAGTAACCAATCTCTGTGGGGCTTGATGGATCCGATACATTTATGAGTCGAAGCCCATCATCTCCATCAGCTATATATGCAATTGTGTCCTGTACATATATGCTATAAGAGAAACTACACATATCATAGAAACCAAGTAAAATGGGATTATACGGATCATTTACATTAATTATAAGTAATGACATTCCATGACATGAATATGCAATTGTATCCTTTATAAAAACACTATTTGATAAACCAAATAATGCTCTACCGACAACCGTACAGTTTAATGAGTCACCTTTTAGGCTATTTGTCCATTTATTATGAAATATTTCTTCACTGGGTGATAGATTCATGGTTCGCCTTATATCGTAACTATTTCCAAAAATGGAAACAGTAAAAATTAATAAAATGACAGTAAAAAATAACCTTCTCATAAAACAACTCCTTTTAGCTTTTAATAAAGCATCCTTGTGAAATATGTTTGATATTTTGGCAATTCCAATTCTCTCTCCTATAATGCATTAATAATAACATTCTAATTAATATAATTATATCCAATTCTTAATATAATGTCAATTAACATGTAGATAGGTATGGACATATTAACCGGTTTAAATAAAACTATTAATATCATTGCGAGGAATAAAATAGCAAAGCAATCTACATTTACTTTTGTGGGATTGCTTCACTTCGTTCGCAATGACATGTTCATTTATGTGTAAAGAAATAAAGGGGTCAGGTCTCTCATT
>JAGLYS010000137.1 GCA_023132105.1 Caldifarciminota bacterium | reverse complement strand
CCTACACCGCTGTCTGTAACGACAATCCCGATCTTCGATTCTCCCGTAACGAATTGCCCGTAATTACTACCTTCGAAATAGAATTCTGCTTTAATGATTTTCTCATCGACGAACAAATTAATCGTATCTATGGCTATATTGCCTACATTATCGCTAATATGTGTAATAAGATGATATTTCCCTTTCCTTTGAATCTTAAACGGTGTGGAATAATTACACATTGTGTCGCATATCTGATATAATACATTCTTTATCCCGGAACCCGTCTCCTCCGTATTGAACTCTATCACCGTACTTGTATCTATTGTCGTTTGATTGCCATTATTATTATAATGATGATACCCGATGAAATTAACATCTAACGATGGTGTAATATTATCATAATAGAATGCCCTGTTCTTTATCCCCTCCATCTCATCAAGATTGTTGATGCTATAGAAATATACATCATTAAATCCTGTTTTTGCCAATTTGAAAGGTTCCGTGTATTCATTAAAGCCATTCTTCTGATTCGTAATTTTGTAATATATGCCTTTCGTCCCCACATATGTCGATTCGGATTCCAGTGTGATATACGATTCGGGTGATAAATAGATTACACCTGCATCCTCATAATAAGGGGAATATGATATATATGTTTCGGGAATTTTATGATTTACATAAAGGATTTTGTAATATTCGGCACTTGCATTCCCACATTTGTCCGTTCCTTTATAATACACATCTATATTATCGCAATAATTTGATAATTGTATTGTATCCAGATACTGTTGCCATACTCCGAATCTTTGCTGCTCGAATTCGATCTTATAGAAAATATCGGTATCCGTTACATCGATATAATCAAATGAGATAGACCCGTTATGTGAAACACAAACGGTATCATTCTTCATAAATGTTTTTGGCTTAATCCTAATCATTACTTCAGGGGATGATCTGTCTATTGTAAATTCCACATCTTTTGAAGTTTGATTGCCCATATTATCCGTTGCACTGAGGGATAACGTATAACCTCCTTCATCAAGTGTGTCCGAATTCAAAACAAGTATGGGATTATCGA
>JAGLYS010000136.1 GCA_023132105.1 Caldifarciminota bacterium | reverse complement strand
AAACAATGCAATGCAAGATTTATTGCATGTATAAATTTCAAAATTGATGATGTGGTTGTTGTATGGAGGTGGAAGTGAAATATTTGAAACATTATTCCTTTATATTATTTCCTAACAATAGCGAAAGGGGGATTACAGAGGAGAATTACGGGTGGAACCCTAATGTAGATATTTTGAGAGTTAAAGGGGGAGTATATATTATTATGGAACTTGCGGGTGTAGAAAGGTCTGAAATACAAATTGAGCTCCATAATCGATCATTGATAATTAAAGGACAAAGAAAAAAATTCATACCAGAGGAGGAATGTGATTATTATTCTATGGAAATTGCCGATGGTAGATTTGGAAGAAGGATTAATATCCCTTATAATATTATCGTTGAAAAAATAAAAGTAGGAATTGAAAATGGAATATTGAAAATATTTGTTCCAAAGGCATTAGAAATTAATAAAAGAATTGAAATAGAATAAATGGAGAATATATGATCGGAGAAGAAAAAAAGATAGAAAATATACCGGAAATAATGCCTATTATTGGAGTTGAGGATTTTGTTGTTTTTCCATATCTACTCCTCCCTGTAAGTGTTACAGAATCAAGAGATATCGAAGCAGTTAATATTGCACTTAAAGAAGAGAAGGTGATAGGATTATTTCCAATAAAGAGAGAAGGGAAAAAGGAAATATCTATACCTGAAGATATATATGATATTGGGACAGCAGCATCAATTGCCAGGATGATTAGAATGCCGGACGATTCGATTAAAGTGTTATTACAAGGGATAAAACGAATTAAAATTAAAAGAATAATGAATACTGAAGGGAATAGGGCGGAAATCAAAATTTTGGAAAGTACAATAAAAACCTCAGAGGAATTGGAAGCTTTAAAAAGAACTGTTATTACAATTTTTATTCAGATAGTTAGGATAGCAAATTACCTGCCTGATGATATGGCATTAATTATTGAGAATATTGATGATCCTTCAAGACTATGTGATTTTATTGCTGCGAATGTGAACCTAAACATTAAAGACAGGATTGAGATACTATGTACGGTAAACATTAAAGATAGATTGAAAAAGCTTACAGGATATCTTCAAAATGAAATGAATATTCTTCAATTGGGCGAGAAACTAAGATCTGAAGTGTCCACGGAATTGAATAAGGAGCAGAAAGAATATTACTTAAGGGAACAATTAAAAGCTATTCAGAAAGAACTTGGGGAAAAAGATGAAAGAACAATAGAAGTAGAAGAGCTAAGCAAGAAAATCGAAGAGAAGGTAATGTCAGAGGAAGCAAAGGAGATTGCAAGGAAAGAAGTTAGAAAACTTGAAAAGATACCGACACAAGCAGCAGATTTCTATGTCACTGTAAATTATATTAATTGGTTACTTGAATTACCATGGGGAGACGAGACGGAAGATAATATTGATATAAAAAAAGCTGCAGAAATATTGGATGAAGATCATTATGATTTGAAAAGCATAAAGGAAAGAATTCTGGAGTTTCTTGCTGTAAGAAAATTAAAGAAAAATACAATGGGTACTATTATCTGTTTTGTAGGGCCTCCCGGGGTAGGAAAAACTTCATTAGGTAAAAGCATTGCTAAAGCACTGAACAGGAAATTTGTTAGACTTGCATTAGGTGGGGTAAGAGATGAGGCTGAAATAAGAGGACATAGGCGAACATATGTGGGGGCTTTGCCAGGTAGAATATTACAGGAAATAAAACGAGTGAAAACAAGAAATCCAGTGTTTATGATAGATGAAATAGATAAAATTGGAATGGATTTTAGAGGAGATCCGACATCTGCGCTATTGGAAGTACTCGATCCGGAGCAGAATAATACATTTGTTGATCATTATATTGAAATTCCATTTGATCTCTCTCATGTTTTTTTTATCACAACTGCAAATGTTCTTGAAACAATACCTCCTCCTCTTAGAGACAGAATGGAGATAATAAGGATTGCCGGATATACTGTTGATGAAAAAGCTCATATTGCAGAAAATTACTTGATACCGAGACAGATAGAGATGAATGGACTTAAAAATCGAAAAATTTCTTTTGATTACAATGCAATAAGATTAATTATTGAATCCTATACTATGGAAGCCGGTGTAAGGAATCTTGAAAGAACAGTGGGAAGCATAATGAGAAAGATAGCAAAAGATATAGTATTTGGGAAAAGAGCGACAAGAAAAATAAATAGAAATGTTGTAAATAAATATCTTGGAAAACCTATATACACCCCTGTTTTAGCTAAGAAAAAACCAGTACCAGGTGTAACTACAGGGATGGCATGGACTCCTGCCGGAGGTATTATATTATTTATAGAGGTAGCATTTATGCCGGGTAATGGCAGATATATATTAACGGGACAACTTGGTGATGTTATGAAAGAATCCTGTGAGATTGCACTATCTTATGTAAGAAGTAATGTAAAGAGGTATAATATCGATGAAGAGTTCTATATGAAGAGGGATATTCACATTCATGTACCTGAAGGAGCAGTGCCAAAAGATGGTCCTTCTGCTGGTATCGCTATTATAACCTCTATTATTTCATTACTTTCTAATATACCTGCAAAGCCGGATATATCTATGACAGGTGAAATTACATTAAAGGGTGATGTATTACCAATTGGGGGGGTTAAAGAAAAAGTTTTAGGGGCTAATCGAGCAGGTATTAAGGAGATCATATTACCTAAAGACAATGAGAAGGATATTGACGATATTCCGGAAACAGTAAGGAATATGACTACTTTCTATTTTGTACGAAGTATTGATGAAGTAATCGATAAAGTGTTGGTAAAAAAGAATATGAAACGAAGGAGTAACAGGTGAAAAAAACAAATATTTTATTGTTTCTATTTAGTCTGAATTTTGTTTTATTAAGTGGTGAGATTAAATTGAAGAATGCGAATTCTGAGAAAGGGGAAACATCTACAAAAGAGATTGTTATTCAGAAGTTTTTAGATAGGATGAAAACAGTTGAGAATTATGAATGTATTATTAATGTCAACACTATTGCCGGGAGAAGACAACAGAAAAGAGAGATGAAAATATATTATGATAAATCCGGTTTTGTAAGACTTGATATCTTAAAAGGTGAAAGTAAAGGTTCTGTGGCTATTTATAATCCCAAAACAGATAAGGTCAGAGGACATAAAGGGGGATTACTAAAGGTGATAAAATTGACACTTAGTAAAACGGATAGACAGACTACCGATATTAGAGGAATAAGGATAGACCAGGCTTCTTTTGTTTTCTTTGCTGAAAGGGTAGAAAAATTTAAAGCAGACCCTATGCTGTTTTCTGTTCTTCCTGAAGAAAAGGCGGTTATAACCATGAATTTAAAGGGCAAATATAGAGTTGGGAATGCAGATAAGTGGAAATTATACTTTGATATTAACACAGGTTTAATTTATAGGATGGAATATTTGCATGGTGATTCACTTGTTCAAGAGAATTATTACAGCGAATTCAAATCAAATATTGAGATGAAAAAGAATATATTTAAGATATAAGAGAGGTGAAAAGTGAGATTATTTGGTTCTTGGGTAGCTCTTATAACCCCATTTAGTCAAGATAATAGTATTAACTTCGAAGGGATTAAGAAACTAATTGATTTTCATATCGACAATGGAACAGATGGTATTCTTTTTCTAGGTACAACAGGTGAAAATCCTGCAATTGATTATAATGAAAAGATTGAAATTATTGAATACGGGATAAAACATGTTAATGGCAGAATACAAACAATGGTAGGTTCGGGAACTAACAATACTAATCAATCTATTGAAATGACAGAAATTGCAAGATCAGCAGGGGCGGATTTTGCA
>JAGLYS010000135.1 GCA_023132105.1 Caldifarciminota bacterium | reverse complement strand
CTTTTTATGTTCACAATGTTACTAAAGATCATATATCTATTCCCTTTTTCGAGACGGTTAAAGAGAAATTGAGCTCTACATTACCATTAAATATGGTTGTAATTGCATTTATTGCTAAATTTACCGGTGTTGTATCCGAAGAATCTGTTCATGAATCCGTACTGAAAAAAGTCCCGCCACACACAGTAGACTTAAATATACAAGCTTTACGATTAGGAGCTGACATTGCCAAAAGATACAGATGAAAGAATCCGGATAAGATATAAAGGGAAAATTTACTCATTTGATAAATCTATTAAAGGGAAGGATTTAATTAAGAATTTAAATATTCCAAGAAAGAATTTTGTAGTTGCAATAGTTAAAAACAATAGACATATAAGATTATCGGATGTTATTGATAGTAATTGTACGGTCGATTTTATATATCTTAATAGTGTCAACGGAATGAGGATATATTCATCAACATTCTTTATTATACTATTAAAAGCATTCTATGATTTATTCCCTAATGGTCAACTTGTAATTGATCATTCAATCTCCAAAGGTTATTATTGTTATCCGGAGTTAGGCAGATTATTTGATTTTTATGATATTAAAAAATTATCCCGAAAGATTGAAGAAATAATTAGTAAAAATTTACCAATTACTATGAAAAATATGGAAGTTAATCAAGCAAGGGATTTCTTTAAGCAGAAAGGTTTCTTCGATACTTATGAGTTATTAAAATTCTTGGACTCGGGTAATCTTAATGTCTATTTTTTAAAAGATAACTGTGAATTCTACAATGAACCTCTTTTACCATCAACGGGTTATATTGAAAAATTTAATCTAAGACCTTATTCCCCCGGTTTTATCGTTCAGATTCCATATTATACAAAGGAGGGAAGAATACCAGAATTTGTAGAAGAGAAAAAGCTTTTTACAATTTTTAGAGAAACATATAATCAGAATAAAATTCTCGGAATCAATAATGTTGTCGATATGAATAAAGCAATTTGTAATAATAGAATTGGTGAGGTGATTCAACTTGCCGAATCTTTTCATGAAAAGAAAATTCAGGATATTGCAAATGAGATTGATTCAAGGAGAAGCTGTCTAAGGTTTATCCTTATTTCAGGTCCTTCTTCTTCAGGCAAGACGACATTTTCAAAAAGACTCTCGATTGCGCTTAGATTGCATGGAATTAAACCTATTGCTATTTCGCTTGATGATTATTTTCTTGACAGGGAAAAAACGCCAAGGGATGAAAGCGGTGAATATGATTATGAGTCTCTATATGCTATAGATTTGGAGTTGCTTAACAGCAATATATTTTCTCTTCTCAGGGGTGATGAGATTACATTGCCAAAATTCGATTTTATCGATGGCAAAAGAGAGAACGGTGAAAAAATCAAACTTACAAAGGATCAAATGCTAATAATAGAGGGTATTCACGGATTAAATCCAAAACTTACAGAGAATATTCCGGGGTATCTGAAATATAATATATATGTTAGTGCTTTAACCCAACTTAATATTGATTATCACCATCGTATTCCTACGACAGATGGAAGAATAATCAGGAGAATAGTAAGAGACAGTCTTTATAGAGGACATTCTGCATTATCTACAATTAAAATGTGGCCTAATGTTAGAAAGGGGGAAGAAAAAAATATTTTTCCATATCAGGAAAATGCAGATGTTATGTTTAATTCTGCTTTGGTATATGAACTTGCATTGCTTAAGAGAAGGGTAGTCCCACTTCTTGAAGAAATAGATGATTCGAAGGAAGAATGTCCGGAAGCTTCTAGATTACTGAATTTCTTATCGTTCTTTAAGTCGATTGATGATAAAGAGATACCGCCAACATCCATATTAAGAGAATTTATTGGTGGATCGAGTTTTAATTATTAATTATAAATAATTCCTTAATATTTATTTTTTAAACAATTCTAAGGTCGTGTTGTACCATCATTTTAACCAATTCATTGAATGAAATCTTAGGGTTCCAACCGAGATTATTCCTCGCTTTTGTACTGTCTCCAACAAGTATATCAACCTCAGTAGGTCTAAAATATTTAGGATTTACATCTATAATTACATTCCCATTGGATTTATTGATGCCAATCTCGTTTATTCCTTCTCCTCTCCACTCGATATCAATACCAATTTCTTGAAATGCAAGTTCACAGAACTTTCTTACAGAGTGTGTTTCTCCGGTTGATATCACATAATCATCGGGTTTATCAGCTTGCAACATTAACCACATTGCTAAAACATAATCCTTAGCGTATCCCCAATCTCTTTTTGAATTCAGGTTACCCAGAGATAGTTTATCCTGAATCCCTTTGCTAATCCTCGCGGCGGAGAGAGTGATTTTCCTTGTGACAAAGTTTTCACCTCTTCGAGGTGACTCATGATTAAACAATATGCCATTCACAGCGTACATATTATATGCCTCTCTGTAATTTTTCACAATCCAGTGTGCATACAATTTTGCCACACCATATGGACTTCTCGGGTAGAACGGGGTTGTTTCCGTTTGCGGTACTTCACGGGCTTTCCCATATAATTCGGATGTCGATGCTTGATAAAATTTTGTATCAATACCTGTTTCTCTGATTGCATCAAGAATTCTCAAAACACCAATGCCATCCGTTTCAGCAGTATATTCAGGTACTTCAAATGAAACACGAACATGACTTTGTGCTGCAAGATTGTATACCTCATCCGGTTCAACTTTCTCGATTATCCTGTTTAAATTACTTGAATCAGTCATATCCCCATAATGAAGAAAAAATGTTTTTCCATATATCTCTTTGTTCATTGTTAAATGATCTATTCTTTGTCTATTTAATACGGATGACCTTCTAATAATCCCATGAACTTCATATCCTTTTTCAAGAAGCAGTTCTGTTAGATAGCTTCCATCCTGTCCCGTAATACCTGTGATTAATGCTTTTTTCATATTACACCTCTTAAAACACTATTTTTATATCTTTTAATCGTTTACCTTTCTTATCCTTTTCCGATATTATTGGATTGTTTATACCCCACTCTATTCCAATATCAGGATCATTCCATATAATTGTAATTTCAGAAGAGGGATTATAGTAGGCGGTACATTTGTAAGTGAGAATTACCTCATTGGATAGAACAGCATAACCATGTGCAAAACCAGGGGGAATCCAGAGTTGCTTTTTATTTATGTCGTTTAATTCTATTGAGAAATAATTCCCGAATGTTGGAGATGCTTTTCTAATATCTACTGCTATATCAAGAATCGATCCTTTTATAACCCTTATAAGTTTACCTTGAGCATAAGGATTGCATTGAAAATGCAGTCCTCTGATTACATTTTTTCGGGAGTATGATTCATTATCCTGAACAAATGAAAGGTCTATCCCAATTACGGAATATTTGGACTTGCTAAAACATTCAAAAAAATAACCTCTGTCGTCTTTGAATACATCCGGAGATATTACAATTAAGTCTTTAATTTTAGGTTTATAAATATCCATTAACCTATTCTATTTTCATACATATTTTTATAATATTCCTTATATTCACCGTTTACAATTTCATTTAGCCAATTCCTATTTTTCATATACCAATTGATTGTTTTTCTAATCCCTTCGATAAATAAGTATTCAGGTTTCCAATTAAGTTTATTTCCAATTTTTGATATATTCATTGCATATCGATAGTCATGGCCAGGTCTGTCATTTACAAACTCTATTAAAGAATCGTCTATATTTATTCCGGTTTGTTTGGCAACAATGTCAACAATATTTTTTGCAAGACTGATATTATCTATTTCGTTCTGCCCGCCAATATTATATATTTCTCCTGGTTTTCCTTTCTCAATAATCATATTTAAAGCTCTGATATGATCTTCTACATATATCCAATCCCTTATGTTTTTACCATCACCATAAATGGGAATTTTTCTATTATTGAGACAATTGTTAATAATTAAAGGAATGAATTTTTCGGGGAATTGGTATGGTCCATAGTTATTCGAACACCTTGAAATTATTACAGGCATTTTAAATGTTAAAAAATATGATTTTACGATCATATCTGCACTTGCTTTCGAAGCAGAATACGGGCTTCTTGGTGCAATAGGAGTTGTTTCGGAAAAATAACCACTCTTTCCAAGTTCACCATAAATTTCATCGGTAGATATATGCAAAAACAATTTCCCCTTTTTCCATTTGTTTTTATTTAACCATTTATTTTTTGCTGTCTCTAAAAGAGTATGAGTCCCTTCTATATTTGTTTTTATAAATCTGCGGGCATTGCTTATACTTCTATCTACATGGCTTTCAGCAGCAAAATTAACAACTATATCGGGATTATAAGTATTAAATAATATGTTCAATTCTTTTTCATTGCATATATCGCCCCTTATGAAAATATAATTCTTATTTTTCCTGTAATCGTCCGGGATTTCCGATAAATTTTCTAAATTTCCTGCATATGTTAATTTGTCATAATTAATGATTCTTATGTTACTACCATATTTATTAAATAAATAGTATATAAAGTTAGTTCCTATAAAACCTGCTCCTCCTGTGACAAGATATGTTTTCACTATACCTCCTGATAAAATGGATTATATTTGATTGTAGATATATGTCAATGGGTTGTATAAATAAAGGGTAGATAGGTATGGACATACTTACCAACTTTGCTATAGAAATTCAAATATAATCACCCTCACCTCTAATCCTCTCCTGTCAAGGGCGAGGAAGCAAAGGGAGGGAATAGCCACGAATTCACGAATTCATAACGAATTACACAAAGAGATGGG
>JAGLYS010000134.1 GCA_023132105.1 Caldifarciminota bacterium | reverse complement strand
TAATTTAAATTTATATTATCTCTTTCCCATTTATAAATATTTCCAAATACCCCCCGTAAGAAGAATAAGTTCAATCGTTTTCTCTATTTATAAAATCTATTGCCTTTTTAATCCTATCCAATGTCCTGTTTTTTCCAACAAATTCCATAAGATGAAAAAGACTGGGACCTACGGTTTTTCCCGTAAGAGCAAGTCTTGTAGGATGAATTAGCTTTCCTGCACTAATGTTTCTCTCTTCCACAATTTTTCTATAAAGGTTTTCAATAACATCAGGTGAATACTTATCTAATTTTTCAATCTCACCTGAAAGCAGTGTTAAATAATTTACACTATAATCATTAAGAAAATGTTTATTAACACCTTTTTCATCATAATTATCAAATTCCCGAAAGAAATAATATCCTGAATCAACAAAATCCGTAAGTAGCCTTGCTCTTTCCTTAATTAAATCTATAACTCTCATTAGTGTGTTATGATCGAATAAAGACAGGTCGAAATTTGCCTTCTTCCATAACGGTTTAACATATTTATAAAGCTCTTCTGCATCCATATGTTTTATATATTCTGCATTTATCCATAATAGTTTTTTCTTGTCAAATATTGCACTTCTCTTACTTAAAGCTTCTATAGAAAAATGATCAATCAATTCCTCTCTGGATAGTATTTCCTTTTCTCCAGCTGGAGACCATCCCAGAAGAGCAAGGAAATTCACAAACGCATTCGGAAGATACCCCATATCTCTGTAATCGGTCACAGCAACAGTTCCCTTTCTTTTAGATAATTTACTTCTATCTTCGCCCAGAATGAGTGGGAGATGAATAAATTTAGGGACATCCAAATCGAGAGCATTATATATTAAAATCTGTTTTGGTGTATTAGATATGTGATCTTCACCTCTCATTATATGTGATATATGCATACTTGAATCATCGATTACCACAGCAAAATTATAAGTAGGATGACCATTACCTCTTACAACAACAAAATCCTCTATTTCACTATTATCCCTTTTTATCTCGTTATGAAGACCATCGCTGAATATTGTAATACCCTCAGGAACTTTAAATCTAAGTGCAAAAAGCCTTCCTTCTCTTTCATACCTTTCCTTCTGTTCCTCAGTAAGATTTAGGCAATGTCTATCATATTTCCATGCTTTTCCTTCCGATATTAATTTATCTCTTCTCTCTTCTATCTCCTCTTTATTGCAATAACATCTATATAAATACCCCTTCTTTTCCAGTATATTTGCCGCTTCTCTATATTGATCATATCGCTCGGACTGAAAATACGGACCTTCATCCCAATCTATACCAAGCCACTTTAAACTTTCAATAATTATATCAACCATATCTTTGGTCGATCGTTCAATATCCGTATCTTCAATGCGAAGAATAAATTTTCCTCCGTTTTTTCTTGCAAAGAACCAATTATATAATGCTGTATGAGCTGTTCCCACATGCAAATAACCGGTTGGACTTGGTGCTATTCTAACTCTAATTTCATTCACAATTACTCCTTTCTCTTTATTTAAAAATAACATAAAATCACTCCATAAAGCTGTTAATCCTATCTGAAAATGTATAGGCAAATTAGATGAGGGTGTATAAACCGAAATTTAAAATCATATTAATGTTAAAATCGCCCCTTTAATATTTTTTGCCAATCCTCAAATTTAGAAGGCTTTATAATTATATTTTTTCTATTATGTTTTATTATTATACTGTTTTTTTTAAAACTCAAAACAGATGCATCCTTTCTACTAATCTCCATAACAGGTTTCATATAATTATATACTGCTAATCTGTCCCTAAATAATACCAGATAACAATAACTACTCTTTCTCTTTGCCACTGATAAATCAGTGTAATTTACATATTCTTCATCGAATATAATTTCATCTTCAAAAATGCTTTTTGGTTTTTTACCGGAAAAATAAATAAGAAAAAATATCAGGAGGAATGATATTACTGCAATGATAAGATATACAAAATCATTATAGTAAATGCTAATAGGTAACTCAATATTCGGTGATATAATTCTATGTTCCCTATAATTGCAAAATTTCAATATATTATTCATTATATTCAATGATTTAATTAGTGAAATCGATGATACACTCAAATATACCGATGTATTTTCTACATTTAATGAATAAACAACTGTATTATCACTCTTATTTCGAAATATATAGAAGATTGAACCATAGGGTTTTACGAATTCTTTTTTATACAGCACTTTCTTCTTATTCCTTGGAAGATTATATATATCTATTTCCGGTTTTTCAGCAATTATAACCAAAACATCTCTTTTTCTTAGAGAATAAACATCCCAACCCTTACTTTTATATTTTACAATCCTGTAATCATTCGGAACATTTACATTCATCCCCTGCCATGATATTTTCTTATAATTATCAGCACC
>JAGLYS010000133.1 GCA_023132105.1 Caldifarciminota bacterium | reverse complement strand
GTGAAATAAAGCTAAATATTATTCTCTTTTCCATTCGTGTAATTCGTTATAAATTCGTGCATTCGTGGTGGATCTCTCTCTTCCCCCCTACCCAAATTTAATTTGATAAACTTGACTTTAATTAAATAATAATCTAATATAAATAAAAATTTGATTTTGCAAACAATATTGCAGCAAAAGAAAATTTGAACTTAGTAAAAAGGAGGTATTCGTGTATAAATTAGTTTTTATCTTTCTATCTTTGTTTTGTTTTTGTAACCTTTATAGCAATGATCTATACTTAAAAATAAACGATGAACAGCAATCGAATAAATGGGAATCAAGGGAAAGGGCAGATTCCTTGGATTGTGAACTTTTCGGACATTATAATACAGGTGGTACAGCCAGACATGTTTTCGTTAAAGACACACTTGCGTATATCGCTGATTATGATAATGGTCTCCGTATTATTAGTATATCAGATCCGACAAATCCATCCGAAATCGGGTCATGCAACACAGATGGACACTCTTATAGTGTTTTTGTCAAAGATACACTTGCTTATGTCGCAGATTATATAAACGGACTCCGTATTATAAATGTATCAAATCCCACAAATCCATCCGAAATTGGGTTCTTTAATACAGCTGAAAGAGCTTTAAGTGTATTTGTCAAGGATACACTCGCATATGTTGGGGACGACTGGGATGGTCTTCGTATTATCAATATATCAGATCCGACAAGTCCTTCCGAGATCGGGTTCTATGATTTAAACGGTTTTGCCTGGGGTGTCGATGTAAAAGATACACTTGCTTATATAGCAAATGGTGATAATGGTTTTCGTATTATCAATGTATCTAATCCTACAAATCCGTCCGAAATCGGATACCTTTTTATAACTGGTAAAGCAAACGGCGTATATGTTAAAGATACACTTGCTTATATAGCAGGTGGTAACTACGGACTTCGCATTATCAATGTATCTAATCCTGCTACACCATATAGGATTGGATACTATCTTACAAATGGTAATGCCAGAGGTGTTTTTGTTAAAGATACACTTGCATATGTGGCTGATTATGAAGATGGTCTTCGTATTATAAATATATCCAATCCAACCAGTCCGTCCGAGATTGGATTCTACGATACTAATGGACAATCTTACAATGTTTGTATCAAAGATACACTCGCTTATGTGGCAGATGGCAATAACGGACTCAATATTATACATTATAAATGGGCACAGGGTATAAAAAATATTCGAAATGTGAACGATATCTATAATATATCCGTAAGCTCTACCAACGGATTAACGATAAATTACAGTTTAAATAATCGGGCATATGTAAAAATAAAAATTTATAATATTCTTGGTCAGATAACCTGTTTTGCTGTAAATGGAGTAAAATCACCCGGCAACTATTCTGTTAAATTGAATTACAATAGAGGTGTTTATTTTATAAGAGCAGAGATTGGTAAGTATATTCATACGGAAAGGATAATATTAATAAAATAAAGTCGGGTTAATGTATTATATAATAATTGATTCCGTTGCAAATATTTTATATTATTGCTATTATAATAAATTAATGAACTGTTATATTGAAGGTTTGAATCCATTGGATTCAAATAATTAAAAGGAGGTTCTATGAAGAAAATATTACTAACAATACTGATTGTTACTGTAACATTTTCTTTTATGTTTGCTACGACAAGAGCTGATCTGCTAATCGAGGGGTTTGAAGGATCTTTTCCCCCGGCAGGATGGACTATATTTGATTTTGATGGAAATAGCAACTACCTAAATTACGACGCCTGGCAATCATCAACATTTGATCCCTATAATGGAACATATTCTGCTCGCTCAACATATTCGAATAGCGGGAATACAAACCATTGGTTTATATCACCGAAAATCGATCTTACAAATTATCAAATCGCTACATTAAATTTTTACCATAAACTCAGGTATAATGATGACGGATCGAATTATTTAAAAATAACGACAAATACGGACTCCTCCGATACAAACGGATATACGATACTTGAAACATTTATACACGAATCAAGCATCTGGGAGCAATATAATATCGATCTAAGCAATTATAAGGATAGTACCGTCTTCCTTGCATGGCAAACAACAAGAGTAAGTAGTGACTACGAATACTGGTATATCGATGATATTCTTTTTACGGCTGATACAATGCT
>JAGLYS010000132.1 GCA_023132105.1 Caldifarciminota bacterium | reverse complement strand
TAGAGAGTAGAAATTTCAAAGCTATATCTTTTAAATTTGGTGACATCAATATACTTTTCAGGAGGACTCTCGCTGCTTTCGATATATCCTTATTGATTGTATGAAATTCGCCTAAATATAATAGCAAGTGAGGTTCGTTATATCTATCTCTTATAAGTTTTTCATATAATTCGATTATATTGGTAATCTCGTCAGGTGCAAATTCTAAAATTTGTTTTATTATAAAAGCTGCATCATTATACTTCTCTATAAAATTATAATAGATAGATAGTTGATAATGAACTATAACATCGGAAGCTCCCATCTGTCTTGATTCAGAATATCCATATATATTGTTATATTTATCCTGCAATCGTTTTTCTAAAATTTTTAATGGATCCTTTGGTATAGAAGATAATATTTTTAATCCGTTTTCAAATGAATAATCTTTAATACTGATTTCATAGATCATTTGTCCTAATTCTATAGGTGTATTGAAACGGTAAAATGAATCTTCCAAGGAATCAAGTATCTGACTTTTATATGATGTAAATGTTGATAATGTCTTCTTGTAATAAATTGCACTTTCTTTATATTTGTGGATTTCAGAGAAAAATGAACAAGCTGTAATAGCCAAATCAAAACTATTAGAATCTTTTTTTATTGCTTTTTTAAGTAAATCAATAGCTTTTTCGTTTTTTCCTTCATTTTTTAATTTCTTGAAATTAATCAATACTTTTGATGGATCTATATTTCCGAAAATGTTAAACATACCAATACCTCTATTTAAGTATAGAATGAGAAGTGGTAACTGTCAAGTAAAAATATTGTTACAATGGCTTTACTTATCATTATATTTTAAATATAATCTATATATGATTTATCTTATACTGTCTATTTTGTCTTCATCATCAATGGCGCTGCTGATTAAGTATAACGAAAACAGAAAATTAAACAGAGTATCAATAATGCTTTATAATTATATTATTATTTCCATAGTCCTTTTATTTATGAATATTCATAAGGGTTTATTTGTTTTTGATCAAAAGCTTATATTGTTGAGTACAATAGTGGGATTTCTTTTTGCTTTTAATTTTTTTATCTATATGAAACTTATAAACCATTCTGGTATTTCATTGCCCACATTGGCAATGAGGATATCTCTTGTCATCCCGGTTACACTATCTATTATATTTTATAGAGAGAATATAACTATACTAAGAATATTTGGCATTTTGTTTGCCATAATAACAATAGTTCTTATGCACAATCAAAGATCCAAGAAATTATATATCTATATGCTTATACTTCTATTTGTTGCAGCGGGTATAGCTGATTTCTCAATGAAATATTTTGAAAGAAACTTTGATTTGAAATATCAGCTTCTTTATATGAATATGTTGTTTTTCAGTGCTGCTATTTTTGTCTTTATATTTTCACTATTCTATAGAAAAGCGAGTGGAAAATATGAGGTTGTTAATGGAGCGGTATTGGCAATTCCAAATATGTTTGCAACATTTTTTCTTATACTTGCTCTAAAACATACAGATGCTATTGTTGTTTTTCCTCTCATAAATATATCTGTAATAATATTTTCATCACTATTAAGCTTTATTATATTTAAAGAATCATTTAGAGATAAAAAAATATTTGCTCTTATAACAGGTATTATAACAATTATTCTATTATCGATTGGTAAGTAGTTTAATTACTCGAAAACTTTTACCAAATTATCAAAAAGATTACTATTTCTCTTTATAACCTGCTCATTCCCAAGAACACAAATGTAATTATTATTTGCAATCTCATCGAATAATTTTGCATACCTCCGGATATCTTCGGGTTTAGTATCCAGAATCTCTTCTCTCTCTTTTAGCAAATCGTTATATGTAATTTTTCTGAGATAATATTCGGTAGCTCTTTCTCCTTTCATAGAAGGAGTTAATGGTCGATCTATCTGCCCAATTGTTCCAATTATAAATTTATCCATTTCTCTTTTAGTCGGTGTGAAATTTCTAATATAATTTCCTGTTTCATTATATACTTTAAATGTTTCCTTTAGGTTCGGATCGCGGTATGATACAAGATTTACATTTCCATTCATTTTAAGAACTGTAAAGGCACCGTAAGCTCCCCCCACTACCCGTACCCTATTCCATAGATAATCCGTACCGAGAATAAGTTTTAAAACAAGCATACTGCCTTTCCAATTAAATCCAAGATCTCTAAAATTGTAACCTTTAGCTATATATTGAACATTGGATTGTGTCAGTAGCCCTTCATTC
>JAGLYS010000131.1 GCA_023132105.1 Caldifarciminota bacterium | reverse complement strand
GCCTGCCTGTGCATTACACGCAGACAGGTCGTTTCATTCCTCGAAATGACAATAATTAGTTTAGTGAAACCGGAACATATATCTATATTGATCCTTTAAAAGTTAATCTTTACAATTAAATACATATATGATATATTCGCAAAACAGGAGGTATCTATGACATTAAATATATCTAACAGAGTAAGTAAAATGCAGGCATCTCCTATAAGGAAGCTAATACCTTATGCTGAGAATGCAAAGAAGAGGGGTGTTCATGTCTATCATTTGAATATAGGACAGCCGGATATAGAAACACCACATTGTATTATAGATGGCATTAAGAATTACAAGTCGAATGTGTTAAGATATGGTCCATCCAATGGGCTTGAATCGTTAAGGGAAGAAATATCAAAATATCTGGCAAAGAATAATTTGGAATTTTCAAAGGAAGAAATATTTATTACAACAGCAGGAAGTGAAGCAATTATTTTTACAACAATGGCCATATGTGATCCGGGAGACGAGATTATAATCCCGGAACCATTTTATACGAATTACAATGGTTTTTCACAACAAGCAAATGTAAAAATTGTTCCTGTAACATCAAGGATGGAGAATGGTTTCCACCTACCGGACGACATCGAAATTATTAGTAAAATAAATGAAAAAACAAAAGCGATACTTATCTGTTCCCCAAACAACCCGACAGGCACAATTCTTAAAAAAGATGAAATGGAAAGGATTGTTAAAATAGCAAAAGAACATAATTTATACATTATATCTGACGAGGTTTATAGGGAATTTACATTTGACAACAGAAAACATATAAGTATTTTCGATATTGAAGGAACTAAAGATATTGCAGTAATGATAGATAGTATATCAAAGAGATTTAGTGCATGTGGAGCAAGGATAGGGTATATTGCAACAAAGAACAGGGACTTACTTGGTGGCATAATGAAACTTGGGCAGGCAAGATTATGTCCCCCGACAGTTGAACAAATCGGTGCTATCGAAGGATTTAAACATATGGATGAATTTATGCCGGAAATGATAAGGGAATATGAAAGAAGAAGAAATGTTGTATATGAAGCGATAAAAACAATAGATGGGGCATTTACAATGAAGCCGGAGGGAGCATTCTATGCAGTAGTTAAAATCCCCGTTGATGATGCCGAGAAATTTACGATATTCATGCTTGATGAATTTAGTATAGATAATAAAACAACAATGGTTGCCCCGGCAGAGGGATTTTATGCAACGGAAGGCAAAGGGAAAGATCAGGTAAGAATTGCTTTCGTATTAAAAGAGGATGATTTGAAAGATGCTATGAATTTGTTGAAAGAGGGGTTAAAGAGGTATAATGACAGATGAGTAAAAAGGCGATTATTATCTCTGTTATTATTGGATTATTCTTAGGGTTATCGGTTGGCGGATGTGTGTGGTTTGTTAAAAATTTACCACATATGGATAAGTTACTTAATTATCAGTATAATTTGGCAACGGTTGTTTATGATAAAAAGGGTAAGGTTATGGGGGAATATTATATTGAAAAGAGAAAATGGACATCAATCGATAACATATCGGAGAATATTATATATGCTACTTTAGCTGTTGAAGACAGGAACTTTGAACATCATTGGGGAATAAATGTGTTTACAATCTTTAGGGCGATTGTTAAGGATTTAATAAAGATGAAAAAAAAGGAAGGGGGGAGTACAATTACACAACAACTTGCGACTGATATGTTTTTATCAAAAAGGAATAAAACATTCTTTCGGAAAATTCAGGAAGCATTTTTAACCATAGAAATAGAAAAACTATATTCGAAAGACGAGATACTGGAAATGTACCTAAATCAAATATATTATGGTCAAGGGGCTTATGGAGTCGAATCGGCAGCGGAGGCATATTTTAGTAAGCAGGCAAAAGATCTTACATTAACGGAAGCAGCGATGATAGTCGGTATACCAAAATATCCTTCAAAATATAATCCCAGAACAAAACCAAAAGAGACATTAAGAAGAAGAAATATCGTACTTGAGGCAGTTGCAAAAGCAGGATATATCGATGAGGAAACAGCAAAAAAACTAAAAAACAAACCGCTTAATGTAGTAATCAAAGAAAAAGGATACATTAATGCCCCGTATTATATGGAAGAAATAAGGAAATTTCTTATTTCAAGATATGGAGATGATGTCCTATATAAGGGAGGGCTTAATGTGTACGCCTCCTGCGATTTAAGGATACAGAAGAAGGCGGAAGAGATATTCGAAGATCAACTAAGAAGAAGAGAGATAGAAAGACATTATCGATTCAATATAACAAATGGTTTTATCGAGGGAAAACCTTTATATTTGCAGGGGGCATTATTGGTGGAAGACAGTAAAGATGGTTCTATTCTTGCTATGATAGGGGGGAGAAACTTTAATCAGAGCCCATGGAACAGATCTACACAAACAAAAAGACAGGTTGGATCTTCATTTAAGCCGATTATATATCTTTCTGCAATCGATAATGGATTTAGTGCGTCGGACATAGTGCTGGATGCTCCGATTGTTGTTGAAATTAAGGGGGTTAAAGACGAGAAGAAGAGGATTTATAAACCACCCAATTTTGACAATAAATTTATGGGTCCTGTAACATTAAGATATGCTATTTCTCACTCAAGGAATTTGGCAACTATTAGATTGATGCAAAGAATTGGGCCATATACCGTTATTGATTATGCAAATAAGTGTGGAATAACGGAGAAACTGTATCCTTATCTTTCATTGGCTTTGGGTAGCGCTTCAATAAGTCTTATAAATATGGTTTCGGCATATCAAACCTTCTCAAATGAGGGAACATATATTAAACCACATATTATTGATAGTATTATTGATAAGAAAGGAAATTTGATTTATGAAACTAATATAGAGAAGAAAGAAGTTGTTTCAAAACAATCGATTTATATAACTGTTAGTATGATGGAAAGCGTCATCAATGAAGGAACGGGGCATTATGCAAGAGTTATGGGATTAAAGGTGCCGGTAGCGGGAAAAACAGGAACTACGGATAATTTTACCGATGCATGGTTTATCGGGTTTAATGAGGATATAGTTTGTGGTGTGTGGATAGGATTTGATTCCCTTAGGACAATGGGAAGGGATGCAACGGGAGCTGTAATGGCTTTGCCTATATGGGCTTATTTAATGAAGTCCCTTATCCAGGGGGACTCATTAGTGTCTCCAATTTATAAGAGGGGAAAAGGGTTCTCGAAGCCGGAAGGGATTACAGAGAGAAGAATATGTACAAAATCGGGTCTTTTGGCATCGAGTAAATGTCCTAAAATAAGGAACGAATATTTTATCAATGGAAATGAACCCAAAAAAATATGTGATATACACATCGAGGATGGTATTATAAATAGTGGTGATTATATAACAAATTATAACAAGATCGAGATAATAGAGGAGAATAAGGAGAAAGAAGATGAGATCTTTCATTAATTCATTAATTGTTTTATTGCTGATAATAATGGCAGCAATTTTATACTTTAAGGAATATAAACCAAAAACAGAAAGATATGACAATCTAAAAAGGGAAGAAAAGGAACTTATGGACGAACTAAACAGATTAAAGGTAAAAATAGATAGTTTGACTCCAAAAAAGAATGACAAAATAACAAAGTACTCATTAGAGATGATTAAAAGCGAGCTTAAATTGGACAGTATCAGAATATGGGAATCTGATATGAGTGTTAAACTCGAAGTAGATGAAGGGAGAATATTTGATAAGGGAAAAAGAATTCCTACAGAGAAAGGGGAGAAGATACTTTACAAATTATTAAGCAATGTTTCGAAAATAGGAGGGGATATTACTATTGAAGTATTGTTGGGGGAAAATCCGAAAGACTATGAAATAAAGATTAAAAGAGCAATTGAAATTATGAACAGATTAATTAAGAACCATAGCAAGGATGAAAACAATGTAAAAATATCTGTTTATAGAACACAAAAAGGATTAGAGGGGATTAACATAGAATTAGAATGATAAAGGAAGCTATAGTGCTATTTTCAGGAGGATTAGATAGCATTCTTGTTTATAGAATTATTGAGAAATGGGGATTTCAAACATTCCCGATAATATTTAAAAGCCCGTTCATAAAAGAGATAGACAGGGAAAATATCGAAAAAATATACAATATAAAAATTAATGAGATAGATTTTTATACGGAGCAATTAATGGCTGTAAAACATCCCAATTATGGATATGGCAAAGCTCTAAATCCTTGTATAGATTGTCATGCGGTTATGATAAAGATAGCAAAAGAGATTATGAATAAACGAGGGGCACAATTCATTGCCACAGGAGAGGTTGTGGGACAAAGACCGATGTCACAGAGAAAGGATGCAATGAGAAGTGTAGAAAAAATATCCGATGCAAAAGGATATATTGTAAGGCCCTTATCTGGTAAATTATTAGAGAAAACAATCCCAGAAATAAAAGGAATTATAAAAAGAGAATGGCTATATGATATAAGCGGGAGGGGAAGGAAAGAGCAGTATAAAATTGCAGAGGAATTGGGAATAGATGTAATCCCATCCTCAGGAGGGGGATGCCTGCTTACGGACATAGGATTTAGCAAGCGGTTAAAGAAGGCGCTGGAATACAAAATAGATGAAAATTACATGGAAATTATTAAATACGGGAGAGTATTTAATCTTGGAAATGGTTTACTGATTATAGGAAGGGATGAGGGAGAATGTAAAATGATTGAGCAGATGAAAAAAGCCGGAAAAATCATTAGCGTAAAGGGAGAAAAAGGACCAATAGGGATTGT
>JAGLYS010000130.1 GCA_023132105.1 Caldifarciminota bacterium | reverse complement strand
TCAGTTTGACCTGTAATATTTTTTATAACATCAATAATTTCATCAATCTCTTCCGATCTCCTTTTTAATTGCATTATCCCCTCTTGACTTTCAGTTGAGCCAGTATAAATAAGACCCATCGCTTCTTTAACATCTTCTGTTCCGTCTTTGCCTTTACCAGCTGCATTTCTTGCTTTTACAGCAGCAATATTAGCTCTTTTTATTTGTGAAACGACACTTTCGGATATTTCCGACAAATTCTCAGAATTCTCATTCATTTTAACAGTATCTTCTGCCTGTTGAGAAGCCCCTCTCGCTATCTCCTGTACGGTTGCCGATATTTCCTCAACCGAAGCATTCATCTCTTCAGTGCTGCTTGAAAGGTTATCAGCCATTACAGCAAGTTTATCTGCATCGCCAACCATCTTTCCAAGCATATCGAGTAACATATCGAGTAATTCGTTAAACAGATTGGTTATATTCGATGTTTCATCATGAATATATATTTTAATCCTTGAATCTAAACTACCTGTATCTATAATATTTCTAACATTATATTCCAAATGTTTCATCTGTTTTGAATAAGAATTAAAAACGATAATATTGATGATAATCGAAAATATAACTGCAACAATTATAGGAATTATCGATACGGGAATAAGATAACCGCAAATGGCAAATATAATCATTGTTTCGACCGAAACAAGAGCAAGTCTGTGAACCAATGAGATTTTTATTGTTTTATCACTAATGACATCATATATAGCCCCTTTTTGATAAAGTTCGTCTGTTACGGATTGAAAATAATTTTGTGCAAAACTAAGTATAACAGGAAGAGCATATGTGGCAAATATAAAACCGATTACGAATAACTTGATAGCATTAAAAAAGGGATATCCATAAACAATAACGATTATACCTGCTGCAACAGATGGAATGAAGTAATTGATTATTGTATGAAACATCATTTGATATGGGGAATTATATATTCTAAGAAGTGCGATATTATTAGTGCTCTCATCACAATGTTCTTTATCTTTAAGGAATTTTGTGATAGGAAATAGTTTTTTCCTCCACAATATAAAGAATACGGCAGCCTCCGAAAAACTTATTATAAGCAGTACAATAACTATTGGCATTATTGCTTTATGAATGTCACCGGTAAAAAATATTCCCACGGGAAGTGCGAATGTCATGCCAAGACAAAAAACAAATAAGATTATGAATATTAGCAACTTTTCGATATATAAATGTTCTTTCATAACATCTCCTTATCGTACAAAAATAATATATATAAGAATAAAACAGTTATAAATTATTGTCAATGAGAATTTTCAATAAAGTCAATTGATATTATCCTCTCTGAGCCATTTTTATGTTTTAATTCTTTGGAAATCGATTCTACTATCCCTCCAATTAATCTTTGAATAAATGGATTTATTCCAATTATTTTACCGCTATACCTTATTATACTTTTTGGAAGATCCGGCTTTTGCGGATATTCTTTAATATTAAATGATGGAATAGTAACCTTCCAACTGAAATATATCGTATCGATATATTTTATAAGATCGATTATTATACTACCCAGTATTTTCTTATCTATCTCTCCACGAACGATATTCGAGTATATTTTAATGCTTTCTTCATTTACTTTCTCTATAAAAAGTTCTCTATCTGACAAATTTTTCTTTAAGTCATTGAATTTGTTAATGTTTTTTATATAATATAACACTTCATTACCTGTATATCAGCAGTTTGCTTTTTACGGCTCTGCTTGATCCTTCCGCATCCTTAAAAACAATCTTATAGAAATATAGTCCTTGTGCCGGTCTGTTTCCATGTGTGTCCTTACCATCCCAATAAATTTGATTATATCCTGCATTAATATCATCAACCTCGATTGTTTTTATACATTTCCCAGTAACCGTAAATATTTTAATCTTCACCGATACATCTCTTGATACCGTAAATGTGAAATATGTATAATCGTTTAAGGGATTTGGCCAGTTTAAAACATTTTCCACGGATATTTTATCATCACCAATTATATCAACATTGACTGTCTTATATGTAATGTTTAGCATATTATCAGATGCAATAACAGTTATCGTATGGATACCGCCCGTGTCGGGGAATAGTATGTTGTAATTGAAATACCCTCCCGTATATGAATTTTCATTATACATAAAATTACTTGAAACATTTATTAAATTATACTGATTATTATCAATCATTAATCTTACGGGTTGAGTTCCGAATATGGCCACTCCGCTTGTGTCATGTATCTCCGAATGTATATTAATATGTTTCGAAGCCCTGATTGTGTCTTCCCCTTTGGCTTTTATACCATTCAAATAAATCTCGACATCGGGAC
>JAGLYS010000013.1 GCA_023132105.1 Caldifarciminota bacterium | reverse complement strand
CCCTTCTCGGCTGATGTCTGAAGTCTGGCGTCTGATGTCTATTTCTCCTTATTCGTGTAATTCTAATACAATACCCCTGCATTATTAATATAAACATTGATATTATATAAGATATATTTAATTATCTTGACAAATGTTAATTTATACATTAATATTATTGATATAAAAGGAGGTGATGATGGAAAATAAATTACCAAGAAAATGTCCTGTTTGTAACGAACCTTTGATAATTTCCGAGCTTTCATGCCCTAATTGCGAAGTAAAAATTCAAGGTAGATTCGATATTCCTAATTTACTAATTTTATCCGATGAGCGAATGAAATTCTTAAAGGTTTTTCTTTCTTCAAGGGGAAATATTAAAGAATTAGGAAAGAGATTGAATATTTCATATCCGACTGTAAAGAGCAGATTGGAAAGTCTGATAAGTGAATTAGGACTTGAAGCTACCCCGTTAAAGAAGGATTTGGATGAAATGTTGGATGATTTGGAAGAGGGAAATATCTCTGTTGATGAAATAATTAAAAATTTGCAAAGGAGTTAATTATGAGAAAAACATATTGGGCAATTATATTCATTTTGGTTGGAATATTTCTACTATTATCGAACTATAATTTTATAGCATTCAATTTTTCAAGAGATTGGCCCTTAATCCTTATTGCCATTGGTATTGCAGAAATTATTGATATTATTTCGAGAAGAACAAGAAAAGTAAAAACCTCAAAACCAAGTGTAAAAAGAATTCTCGATGATCTGGAAAAAGGAAATATTAACATCGATGAAGCGGAAGAAAAATTAAAGGAGTAGGAATTCAATCAATGAAAAACGAGATAAAACGAATATTAGACCTCGTAGAGCAGGGAAAAATAACAACAGCTGACGGGACGAGATTAATTAAAGCAATAAACGAACGAGTTAACGACGAGCACAACATATATTCCGGAGAAAAACCACATTGGTTGAAGGTAGTTGTACATTCAAAAAGCGGTAGAAAACACGAAAATGTTAATATAAAGATTCCACTTTTTATAATGAAAGCAGCACTAAAAATAGGTGGAAAGTTTACATTTGCAATACCTGAACATGCCAGACATAAAATGAATGAACATGGCATAAACATATCCGAGATTATGGAAAGTAATGAACTTATAAAGTTAGTAGACAATGTAAGCAGTCATGGAAAATATACTCTTGTTGATATTGATGATGAAGATGAAACTGTTAAGATTACATTAGAATAGCCCTTTCCTATCCGATTTTTACTAATTGATTTTTTATTTATAATTTTATATAATTAATAGTTGGAGGTTATTATGGAAAGGGATATATTTTATAGTCAATGTTGGGAGGATCCTCAAATATTGTTCGGAGCATTAAAAATAAAAAGAAATGATACAATTGTTTCTATTTCATCCGGGGGAGACAATTCATTATCGTTTCTTCAATTTCCAATAAGAAAAATTTACTGTATTGATAATAACAGATTCCAGAATTATGTTCTTGAACTAAAGATTGCATCTATTAAGAATCTTGATTTATCAAGTACCCTGAAATTCTTAGGCATTAAATATTCTCGAGATAGACTAAATATTTTCAATGCCGTTTCAAAAGATTTATCAAATGAAGCAATGGAATATTTTATGAAAAGATATAATCTAATTGAAAAAGGTATAATCCACACCGGGAAATTCGAAAATTATTTTAAATATTTCAGAACCTTACTTCTTCCTCTTTTTTTAAATAAATATGAAATCAATTTTTATCTTTCGTTAAAATCTCCTGAATTACAATTAGAATTTTACAATAGACATTGGAATAGTTTGATTTGGAGAAAATTATTTCTTATTTTTTTCGGAAAAATGATTATGAAAAAGATAGGTAGACATCCATTATTTTTTAAATACACTAATATCGAAGGTATTGGAAATAATTACCTTATGAGAGCAGAATATGGAATAACAAAAATACCTATAAAATCTAATTATATGGTAGAGTATATATTGAAAGGTAATTATTCCGGAAATAACAGTTTGCCTGATTATCTTCGGGAAAATAATTATTGTACAATAAAAAAGAATTGTGGAAAGATTTCCATTCATACAAATGATATGCTATCATTCCTTAAAGGTCTATCGGATAATTCAATAGACAAATTTAATCTTTCTGACATTTTCGAACTATTTTCCGACTTGGAATATGAACAATGTTTAAGAGAAATAATTCGCGTTTCAAAACCTAACGCAAGAGTTTGTTACTGGAAAAATCTTGTTTTTAGAGAAGTTCCAAAATCATTATCAAATAATATTAGATTACTAAATAAACTTTCAGAAAATCTCCATAGTATAGATAGAGGTTTTTTCTATAATGGGATTGAAATTATGGAGATAATAAAATGAATAAAATAGTAAGTCTAATATATAAAAATAAAATCGTATTTCTAATATTACTATTTATAATTTCTGCAATATCAATCCTATTCGTAAAAAATATAGGAGTATCGAACAATATAAATGTTTGGTTCCCAAAAGGGGAACCACTACTAAAATCCTATCAAAACTTTTTAAAGGACTTCGGTAATGATGAATCTATTATTGTTGCCTTGAAATCAGGCAATAAATTCACAGAAAAGAAAGAAATGAATAGATTATCATTACTAATCGAGAATTTCGACAAAATTAATGAAGCGGAAAAAGCAATTTCAATTAACACATTCTTAATAAGTAATGAATTTAAAAGTTCCTTACTATCCGAAGATTCACTAAAAACAATAATCATTATTCCAATGAATAACAATCCTGATTTTGAAGATAGTAGAAATAACATTATTAAAGAAGTTAACAAAATCTTAAAAAAGAGCAATTATGAATATCATCTTGCAGGGGTCGGTATTATTTATGATGGATTAAACAAAGCAACTCAAAAAAATGGTATTGTATTTATCATTTTATCATTTGTTTTCATATTTATATTTCTCTTATTGTTTTTAAAAGATAGAAATATCCTTTTTATTGCACTATTTTCAATTTTTATGTCCATAACTATACTATTTGCAATTTATTCCATTATTGATAAGAATGTTAATATCGTTACGATTATACTACCTGTTTTGATACTAATATATGGGATATCCGATATAATTTATATCGTATACGGTTTGAAATATTCCGAAAATTCCGATATTGTTAAATCATTATCAGAAATTCTCACACCGTGTTTTTTAACTTCTCTTACTACGGCAATAGGATTTTTCTCCCTTATGACATCAAGAATTGGTGCTATAAAGCAAATTGGGCTATATGGAGGGCTTGGTGTTTTAATAGAATTTTTTGTAACCTTAATAGTAATGATTTCCTTTTCGAATATTATAAAACATTCTACAAGAAAACAGTTGAAATTACTTTTAATACATAACTATGAAGATATTCTCATAAAAAAGCATAGTAAAATGATAATTATTTCCTTTTTCCTTTTTGCAATAATTATGAGTTATGGTATAAAATATTTGAATATTGACACATATTCTATCGGTATGTTAAAGGGGAATAATATTGTACAAAAAGATTCTAAATGGATTGAAAATAATATCGGCAACTATTTACCTCTTGAACTACTTGTAAAAACAGATGGGAATATTGATAATCCTGTTATTAGAAAGAACATATTGGAATTTCAAAATGATGTGTTAAATATATATGGTTATAAATCATTTTCATACTATGATCTTCCGAATTTATCCTCTTTATCATTATTTGGCAATTACGAAAGTAACATTAAGTATTACAATGAAAAAAGCGGACAATTAAGAATAACAGTGTACATCCCGATGTTAAGTGCTAAAAATGCAGGAAATATAAGAGATTCATTAATAAATCTATACGATTCCAAATTTATTTCTGATATCGAAGCATCGGCATATTTACCCCTATATGTGAAACTTGTAGATTATATCACCAATAGTCAATTCAAATCATTTCCAATAGCTTTGATAACAATATTATTATTTATCACACTACTATTTGGTCTTAAGAACGGTATTCTCGCAATTTTACCCAACATATTACCTATTGTAACAGTACTCGGTATTATGGGTTACTTTAAAATTCCTCTGGATGTTGGAACTGTAATAATAACACCAATAATTATAGGTATAGTAGTAGATGATACTATTCATTATATCTATGCTAAAAAACACAACACTACTCATTGGGTTAAGCAACCTATGTTAATTACATCGATTCTGCTTGCATTCGGATTTTTAATATGCACTTGTGCAAATACTTCAACTATAATGTATTTTGGAATATTATCCAGTATATCTATTTTCACGGCATATCTGTGTGATGCTTTTCTATTGCCATCTTTATATTATAGATTCGGGATAACAGAGAATCATCAATAATTAAAAAAGTAATTTTAAATTATTTCCTTTAGTTTTTTAATATCTATTTTACTTCTATGCCTGGGGTCCATTGGTATTTTATCCACAAAAACTATTCTTGCATTTTTGATATTCAATTTTATCAATTCTTTTTCTATATTCTTCTCTAATTCAATATTGTTAATATTACTATCCTTTTCGACAACGATATAGAGTTTATTTTTCTTTAATATGGGTGCTATTGTATTATATATTTTATTATTTTCAAAGGTTTTTAACAGTTCATACGGATATATATACCTACCTCCATATTTTATAATACTACTCTTTCTGCCCATTAGACATATGGTACCATTCTTGTCGATATATCCTATATCACCTGTATAGAACCACTTTTCGGAGTGGGATAAATGTTTATAATTCCTATACCTAACCAACACTTCTCCTATATAGTTTTCATAACGGATAATTTTTATTTCTATGTTCTTTATTGATTTTCCCACGGGTATCCCTCGACAACAACATTCATTTATGTAACTATTTCTGTCTATTAGTGATATAGGTTCTATTTCCGTCGAGCCGTAAAATATTTTTACACTACCTACATTTTCAAGTTTTTCCAAGCATGTTTTTTGTATAAAACTTCCACCCGTATAAATAGTATCTATTTTATAATTCAATTTTTTCTTAAATATCTCCTTAATATTACTCGGAGAGGTAAATATTCTTTTAACATAAAGATCACATATTGAATTTCTAAAAATTTCATCATCTATATTATCGCCACCTTTATACTTTTTATAAGGGATTACTGTTGTTCCTTTGCGCGATATATTATACAAAATAAGATTTGGAAATGTTATAAGATCCGTATAATTTGTATCCGGTATAACCTGAGAGAGCTGATTCATTTGGCAATTCAAATCACCATATGTTCTGGTTATCATTTTAGGGACATCTTTACTCCCTGTTGAAAATGTAATCACAGCAGGTATATTACTATCAATTTCGTTTATATTGATTATAGTCTCTTTAACAACACAATTACTTAATTTCGGAGGAGAAATATAATTTCTGGTTGTTTTAATAAAACCTATTATCCTCAAAAAGAAATATATTTTCTTATTTGTAATAATCGCTCTTGTTTTACTTTTATCCATTAAGTGGCAGTATTCTTTTTTCATCATCCATGGCTCAACAAACACCGCCGTAGCTCCTAAGCCAAGTATTGAAATAATAGCAATATACAATTCAAATGAAAATGGAATTACAACCAATATTCTATCTCCCTTTTTTATACCTCGCTTTTTGAGTGTTTTAGTATAACTACCTACAAAGCATCTTAAATCAGAATAATTCAATCTATTGTATCTTATTTTATTTGAAAAACATTTTCTTTCAGGTTGTATTAATGCAGTTTTATTAAGTAATTCGGATTTTATATCTCTTAACAAATTTACAGGATTACTAAAATCTCTTTCCATATAATGTATATTCCCTGTATATTTTTCCAAATGATTCGGAAAATCGCTTTGTTGATATATTTTCCTTCATATATGCATGAATAAATTCCTTAACCCCTATCTTAACTGACTCTTTATACAGTTTATATGTTAATAAACTCCCAACGCCATAATTAGAATATTTCTTCTTAACAGCTATTGTTTTAATAATTAGCCTGTTTTTTTTATAATAATCATTTACACTGAAAATATATCCTACAATATTATTTTGTATAATTGCTAAAAGTAAATTTGATCTGTGAACTTTGCTTAAAAAAGGTTCATAGATACTCTTAAATTCCTTATAATCTATGTCTTCATACAATAATGCATTACTAAAAACATTTTTTGATACTTCAAATAAATTTCTCAGAAATAAAGAATTCATTTTATAGGCATCATATTCTACTATTCGAATATTTTTACTAATTCCATAATTGGCAAAATTCTCGGTAGCGTCAATTACTTTATAAGGTTTATCTATAAGATAACTATAGAATATATTTCTACTGTTATAATTATAAGAATTAAGAATATCAGTAATATATTTTT
This sequence comes from Caldifarciminota bacterium, assembly GCA_023132105.1. GTDB lineage: Bacteria > Hydrothermota > 32-111 > QNBC01 > QNBC01 > JAGLYS01. The sequence continues at coordinate 4,979 of JAGLYS010000013.1, read as the reverse complement.
CATTTATTTCTTCCAAAGTAAACACAGGATTATTAAAATGATTTGATATAATCCTGTACTTATACCAGGTATTAAAATCCAAAGGAATATAATATTGTTTTATGCCTTCATTTATAAACCAATTTTCAGCTTTTTTTACCATCTCATAAAATATTTCAGTAGAATTACTAAGTTTCAACAACCCGATACCGCCTATTAAGCTATTGTTATAATTCCTGATAAAAATAACCATTCTCGAATGAATAGTTTTTCCATCTATCATAAACAAATACCTAATTTTGTAATGTTTGTGTTTATTATATAATGAAATTAAATTCCTTCCATAGTTATTGAAATCATTAATAAGGAACTGTTCATCTAACTTATCTTTAAATAGAATTTTCATATCACTATTTTGCAATAATAAGTCTTAACAACCAGTATGCAAAAAATGGCACTGTGTAATTATCAAACCCATAGGGTGTAAACCCTTCTATAATAGTCATTATTAATGCATACAATAGTATTGAGATTGCCGGATTAATGAAAAAATTCAAAGGTAATTTAACTGCATATGTTATTAATATACCAATTGTGAGAACAAAAAAAGCCAATGAACCTTCCAATGTCTTTTCCCAACCTAAGTATCTGTAATAGTGTTTACCCCATTCTTTTCCTATTGCTCCTGCGAAACCATCACTAATACAAAGTACTAAGATAGGTATCTGATAAAAATGAGCCGGATTATGATCTACTACAAACATAACATAAATAATTAAACGAAAAATTATCGCTCCTACATTATTCTCCTTGATATTATGTATAGATGAAAGTTTACTTGAAATCATTGAAAAAAGCAAAATAAGAAAGAATATATTTGATAAAATCAAAACAGAACTATTTTTATTGAATATAAATGGGAAAAAAAATATTAAAGCCCCCGATGTGATATGAGTAAATTTTCTTGTTAAACCTTTATTCTTACCTTTATCAAAATAGTAAAATATCTCACCCAGACCGAATATTACGATAAAACCAATAGATACGATAATCATCATCCTAATTTCCATTTGTTTTTCTCCTGTTTATGATATTGATTTCCCCGGAACTGCCATTCATTTCAATCATATCTCCATTCTCTATATTACTTAAAAGCCCTCTTACTCCTACTATAACCGGGATGCCAAGTTCTCTTGCGACAATAGCGGAATGTGAAAGAACACTTCCCCGCTCAAGAATAATTCCCTTATATAATGGAAAAACAGGCAACCAACCCGGATCGGTTTTTTCTGCAATAAGAATATCACCATAAGCTGTTTCTATATATGGACTTTCAACTATCTCCGCAACACCCTTTATATGTCCAGGGGAACATCCGATTCCTTTTAATCCTTCGGTACTTACAGATACATCCTTTTTGGGAATATTTATATATGGCGTATAACCCGAATTGAATCTTTCAGGTAAATCCCTGTCAATATTAGATTTATACTCTTCTCTTCTAAAAGCAATTACTTGCTTAAGATTAACCATTACGGATGTCCCGTATATGTAAGAAATAATTTCATCAACCGTTAAATAAAAAATATCCTTTTCCGAATCGATTATATTTTTTGAATAAAACTCCTTACCAATTTTCTTGAATATATTTTTCACTGCTCCGAAAACATTTGTTCTGATAAACCTTAAATTTTCTCTGTTTTTGACATATAATCTTGTATTTTTAACAAGATAATTAAATATCAACCTTAAGAAAATTCTTTTTATGATATTATACCTCTTTAACATTTTTGCAACCTTATTCTCTGCCTCTTTTCTAATATCTTTCTCTCTTTGAATAATGTTATCAATATCAAGTTCTTCTTTGTTGGCATAGTTTTTTATTAACGGAATTATCTTTCCGGGATTATCTTTTAGGTTTTGAACTTCAAGTTTTAATTCATGTACGCATCGATTACCATATTTATCAATATACTCACAAAATAAATTGTAAATATCTTTAAATCGATTATCCTTTTCTATTGTGTTCAAAAATTCACCCGAAGAAACTTCATTAATCAATAATAGAGCATGATTATTCTTCTTGATGGCATTTGATATTTGATATAACAGTATTGTTACTTCTACGCTCTCGATATTTCCTTCTCCTGAAAGTAAATTGTTTTGCAGTTTTTCACCCTCTCCCTTTGATATTTTTTGTAGAAACTTACTAAGTAATCCGTAAAATATCATTGTAAATGTATCATTGATTACAGGAGTAATCCATTCCCAAAGAAGTTTATTTTTCAAATTCATATAAATGTTAATTGCTTCTTCCGAGTCTGTACATTGTTTAATATCATCATTATAACACATCATTGCCTTATTATATATTTTTCTGAATCTTTTAACATTTCTACTATGATTAAAGTAGCTTTTTGTAATGGATATTATCAACTTTAATAATGATAACTTTCCCCATAAGCTTGAATGATTTTTATCTTTATTTATCAGTTTGCCCTCGAAGCTGTTCTTCACTCCCATCATCCTTTCCATAAATTCTTTATTATATTTATATGCAGGAAGAAATGATAATGCGGTAAACCAACTATTTAGTGAATAATAGATTCTGTTGTTTATAAATCCAATCATATTGGTAAACAACATTTCATTTTCCTTAATGACTTTTTTACTAACACCTAATTTCAAACACATCAATTTGTAAATTATACTGTAAGCCTCATTTGCAAATGAAAATGTCAATGGTGTTGTGGGACCGGAAAAACTTTCAACTATATTGGAATTGTCCCACACTAAAATATCCTTATTGCCATTTTTAGAGGTTATAGGCCTTGTTTGAAGAATATATATGTGCCCGTTTTGATAAGCAAATTCTATGTCTTGCGGGGAACCGAAATAATTTTCAATTCGTTTCCCAGTTTTTATTAATTCTTTTAATTCTTTATCGTCCAATACCGGAATATTTGATTTTTCATTTTGTATGTTCTTTTCTATCAATCCACAGTCATCACATAAATCCATTTTCTTTGTTTTGAATTCTATATGTTTCGAAAACTTCTTAGAAACCGTATCATACACATACATATCGGACTTAACTTTATCTGAAACAATACCTTCACCCTGACCATACGATGCATTAATTACGGATTTTTCTTTATCTCCTGAAACGGGATCAATGGTAAAAAGAATACCTGATTTTTCAGATAAAATCATTTTTTGAATTATTATAGCAATCCCCTGAAATTCAATGTCCTGTTTATTTAATATTTTATAAGTAAGGTTTTGTATATTGAACTGTGATGCAAGACATTTTTTTATATAATGTATAATGGAATTTTTATCTTTTATATTCAAAAATGTCGAATATTGCCCGGCAAACGAAAGATGTTCAGTATCCTCATTCAAAGCAGATGATCGTACACTTACAGGATATATTTTATAGTCAATCTCATTTATGATATCACATTCTATTTTCTTATCTAAGTATTCATCTTCAATAATAATATTTTTCAATTTCTTAGACAATTTATTAATATCTTCAAAACTCTTCTTGTTTTTTAATATTGAAATAAACATATCCCTTTTATCTTTATATAAATTATCAAAATATATCGAGGGAATTATATACCACTCAGGGCTATATATTCCAATTTTAGTTAGTTCAAAGAGATTAAATGCCTTTTTTCCTATATATGGTTTGATATTTTCCGGTCTTTTATTATACCTGTAAATCATATTACCCCCTTAAAGAAACAATAAAAAAGAATATTACTAAGGATAAAGTATATAGTGATGCAGAATTCTCGATTATTTTCGAACCCCTTTTATTAACCTCGATTAAAAAAATGATTGCACCTATCATTGGAATAATTGAAAGCAATACAATTATAAATATATAATTATTGAAATTAAAGATCCATAATAAGATGAATTCGGAAATTATTGATAAAATGATGACTAAAAACGCCGTTTCTTTATACCCCATTAATTTTGAATATGTATCGACCCCATCTCTCTCATTTTGCGGAGCTTCTGTTTTTCTCGCTATTTCCATTATAAAACCGATTATATAAGATAATACTATAAGTAACAGGTGTTTCAGGTTTAAATATCTTAAGGGCACTGCATTATGAATAATATAAAATCCAATCCAGGACATTGCAACCATATGAAGTGAAGCATAAATTAAACGGTTCTTTTTTAGATTTTCCCCTATAAAGAATTCCTTTCCCATTAGGAAAATATAAAATTCCATTAAAGCAAACACTATAAAATTAGATAATCCAACAAAAACATTTAGAATAAACATTAATAAAGTTGTAATAAGTAACATTATTTTGATTTCTTTCAATGAAATTAATCCTCTCGGGACTGCTCTTTCTGGCATATATTTTGAGTCAATATCATAATCTTTTATTTCATCGAATAATCTTAATTGAAAAAATATCAAAAATATTGTTAGAGCACATATAATTGTTTTAGGCTCGAATAATAATTTTGTTCCGATAAAATATTTTGAAATTCCAAAAAAACCATAATAGAAAAAGAAAATTAGTATGAGATATTGGAATACTGAAAATCTTTCTTTTTGATATTGATATAAACGGTTAATCAACATATTATCCCCTGTTAAATAGTTAATTGATTATATCATTTTTTGAAAAAATATCAAGGCATTCTTCAAACAGATAGGTAGATAGGTATGAACATACTAACCAGTTTAATTAAACCCATCATTGTCATTGCGAGGAGTGAAACGACGAAGCAATCTAAATTTACTCTTATGGGATTGCTTCACTTCGTTCGCAATGACATGGTCGTAAATCATAACCCGAAATTTGACAATGTAGTGACAGACTTCTGTGTCTGCTCTATTCCCTCCTCTTCCCTGTCATCTTGAACTTGATTCAGGATCTCATCCCCCATAGTTGTATCACCATTTCCGTGTTTCCCTTCTCTTCGTGTAATTCACTCTCTAATTCGTGAAATAAAGTTGTAAT
>JAGLYS010000129.1 GCA_023132105.1 Caldifarciminota bacterium | reverse complement strand
GAATTCGTGGTAGATCTCCCTCCCCTCTCTTAGAAATCCTTTTTTTCATCTATTAATTTTAATCCAAGCTCTTTCAGTCTGTCAACTTCGACCCATGATGGTGATTCCTCCATAATACCGGATGCCTGTAATGATTTTGGGAATGCAATAACATCTCTAATATTATCCTTGCCAAGAATAATCATAATTAATCTATCAAGCCCAGGAGCAATCCCACCGTGTGGAGGTGCCCCATATTTTAGCCCTTCAATAAGGAAGCCAAATCTCTTCTCAGCATCCTCATTACTAAGTCCTATAACATTCATTATCTTTTCCTGTATGTCCCTTCTAAACGCTCTAATACTTCCGGATGATATTTCAATACCATTGCATATAAGATCATATAGTTTACCATGCACTCTTCCGGGATCTTTATCAATATATTCAATATCTTCATCCCTTGGCATTGTAAATATGTGATGGCAGGGTTCCCATTTGTTATCTCCACTATTCCATTCGAACAGAGGATAATTGGTAACCCATAAGAATCTGAAATCCTTATTGCTTTTAACATAATAATCCAAACCCGTCTGCTTTCTACATGCACCTAATCCTTCTAATGTCCTCTTCCATGCACCGGAAGCAATAAATATTGTATCATTATTTTTCATTGAAAATACTTCAATAACCCTCTTGATATTTTCCTGTGTTAAATACTTAACAAATGAACCCTTTAATTCCCCATTTTCAAGTTTTGCATTAAACACACCGGGAAGACCATATTTCTTGGCAATAAGATTATAAGATTCTACCTGTTTTCTACTCAAATTCTCCCCCACATTATAACCGAATGTATATTCGGATTGCATAAAAACCTTGAATTCAGCGTTCTTTACAATACTTGTAATATTTTTTATCTTACATCCGAATCTCAAATCAGGTTTATCCGTTCCGTATGATTCCATAGCTGTTTTATATGTCAATCTCTCGAAGGGAATTTCAAGCTCTACATCGATAACATCCTTAAACACCTTTCTCATTAAACATTCTGTCATTATAAATATATCTTCTTCATCAACAAAACTCATCTCTATATCGATTTGAGTGAATTCAGGTTGTCTATCGCTTCTCATATCTTCATCTCTAAAGCATCTTGCAATTTGGTAATACCTATCAAACCCGGCTATCATCAATAGTTGTTTATATAGCTGAGGAGATTGAGCCATACTATAAAATTTTCCTTTATGGATTCTACTCGGAACAAGATAATCTCTTGCACCCTCCGGAGTATTTCTAGTAAGAACAGGGGTCTCGATTTCGAGAAAATCGTTAGATGATAAAAACTCCCTTATACTTTGAATAATTTTGTGTCTTATAATAATGTTGTTTTTTAATTCATCTCTGCGAAGATCGAGATATCTATATTTAAGTTTTAAATCCTCCTGAATATTAATATTGTCTTTGATTTCGAATGGAGGAACTTCTGATTTATTCAAAACTGATACATTTTTAGCTACTACCTCTATTTTACCTGTGAACATATTTTTATTCATCATCTCTTCCGGTCTTTTTCTTACCGTTCCGTAAACCTGAACTACATATTCTGATCTAACATCCCGGAGTTTTTCCTTTAATAATTTTTGATGCTCTTCAATAATTATTTGTGTAATACCATATCTGTCTCTCAAATCAATAAAAACAATCTCTCCATGATCTCTTTTCCGTTTAACCCAACCGGCAAGGATAATATCCTCGCCTATATTGCCTATATTCAATTCGCCACATGTATGAGTTCTTAATTTTGTTTTATACATAATTACTCCATAATTTTATCTATTTCATCATAATTGTTTATATCAATTTCTTTCTGGAAATGCTTTTCCATATTCTTATAGATTATAATTCCCTTTTGAATTTCCTCAATTCCAATAATCAAAATATTCTTTATACCCAGCTTGTCAGCTTTTCTTAACTGTGATTTTATACTCCTACACATAAAATCAATATCCACGGAATACCCCCTACTCCTTAACTCCGAAACAACCTCAATGGCTCTGAATTTGCTATCCTCCCCTACAGTAATAACAAAAACATCAGGGATATCCTCTTTAAAATCATCGAACAATCCCTCCTCTTCCATTAATAAAATAAGTCTGTCTATCCCTCCTGCAAAACCAACAGCAGGTATTTCATCACTATAAAACATACCAATAAGATAGTCGTATCTTCCACCTGCTGCAATTGCATTTTGGCTACCCAACCTACCGGAGGTTATTTCAAAAACAGTTTTTGAATAATAATCCAAACCCCTTACAAGTTTTCCATTAATTATAAAAGGGATTTTTAAAACATTTAAGTATGCAATAAGCTTATCAAAATGCTTTTTGCATTCATCGCATATATAATCTATAGTAGTTGGGGCATTTTCAATTATATCTTTACATATTTTATTCTTGCAATCCAGGATTCGTAGTGGATTAGTATTGTACCTCTCCTTACAAATAGGACAAAGATCATCTAAATTGGGTTCTAAATATTTTTTTAACGCTTTTATATATTTTATCCTGCATTCACTGCATCCGATAGAATTTAATTCGACCTCTATAGATTTTAACCCTAAGTCCTTATAATGCATATATGCAAATGAAATTACTTCGGCATCTGCAACAGGAA
>JAGLYS010000128.1 GCA_023132105.1 Caldifarciminota bacterium | reverse complement strand
TTCATTATCTCCTGAATAAGTCTTGTTTTACCGACACCCGCTTCTCCGGATATACATAATGTCTTTCCGATTCCGGAATGTAATTTTCCGATAATTTTTGCTATCGACTTTAATTCTTTATCACGACCGATAATTTCCTTTGTCGGTATAATTAATTGTTTTTTATCTTCAATAAAATATCCTACCTGATTTCTTCCATGCCTTTTTGCACTGTACAGATTCTTATCGGCAAATTCAAATAGATCCTTCCAATTATTCGAGCAATCCGGAAATGAAGCTATACCTAAACTTATTGTAATCCTTATCTGTGAAAATTCTTTTTTACGACAGTATTCTATAAGTCTTTCTGCTATTTTTAATGATTGATTATAATCAGAGTTTGGCAAAAAGCAGATAAATTCGTCTCCGCCATATCTAAATACAGTATCATTCTGTCTAAGAGTATTTTTTAAAAATTTTGCAAACTCCTTAAGAACGATATCACCTCTTGCATGCCCATATGTATCATTGATATTTTTAAAATGATCAATATCAATCACTAAAATGGACAGAGGAGGACTATGATATTTCGTTATTGTAACATGTTTTTTCGTATATTTATTTAAATAACGACGATTAAACAGACCAGTTAGATCATCAAAATATTCTTTACCGATTTTCATCATATTTTTTCATTATATAATAATATTCCATCAATTGCAATAGTATCTTATCTCTAATTATAAACATTCTATAAAAGCAGTTAAGTCACGATATAAAAAGCGTTTTTAAATATCTGCATTTTTTCATATTCATTTTCAAAATCCCATTCCTCTTCCAAGCAAAATTCAAATAGCAAAAACCAATAACTAATCATGCGATTAGAAAAACCGTTAAAACAATTCTATTCCCTATCTGCATTATATATTTCTTTTTGCAATTCTATAAGTTTATTCAAAACTTCGGTTACATGTCCCTGGACAATCGGCTTCCTCCATATATCGGTAATTTTCCCTTGTAAATTAATTATAAAAGTAGTATTTTCTGTACCATGATGTTCCATATTCTCTCTACTAATAATTTTCCATACTCCATACTTTTCAATAACCTCATGTTCCATATCACTAAGTAACGTAATATCCAATGAATTGTTTCGTTGGAATAATCTATGATTTTTAGTAGAATCGGTACTTATACCTATTATAATTGCATTTAATTTTTTAAATCCCTCGGACATTGCAGTAAAATCCATTGCCTCTAAAATCGAATCTTCAGTCTTATCGGAATCATAAAAATACAATATTTTCCACTTATTTCTATAATGTTCAAGACACACATAATTATCATCCTGATCAGACAAACAGAATTCCGGAGCAATGTCTCCTACACTTAAAACGATTTCATCATTCATAATCAATCACCTTCCTTTAAATAGATTTTATATTATTATTCGTAAATGTCAAGTAGAGAACCATATAAATAAGTAGATAAGTAGATAGGTATAGACATATGCCAGTTACAAGTATCAAGTGGCAAGTTACAAGTTTCGTAAATCGTAAATTGTAGGGTGTAAGGGCAGACCCCTGTGTCTGCCCTCTCTTTTTGTGAAATTCTCTCTAATTCGTGTAATAAAGTTGTAATTTATTCTCTTCTCTTTCCCTTAGTGAAATTTGTTCCAAATTCGTGAATTAGTGGTGGTTTCTCCTCTCCTACTGTTTTTCTATCCATTCGATAAGCAATGGTATTTCCTTTATGCCAGTTTTAGAAAATCTCTCTTCAGGAATTCCCAATTCTTTAATTATATAATCACCATAATAATTATTTACTGCTAATTTTATCTCTTTTAATCCTTTTAACGGTATCTTATCTTTGAAAATTCTTTTCACCTCATCAGAGGTTAAATCAATTGAATAGATTTCATTATTATATGGAAATACATCCCATAATTCACGATAAGTAGTATTACCTTTCTTCAATCCTTTGCCAGCTTTAATATAAGCTTCATTAGCATTGGTAACATTTATATATAAACTCTTTATGATTTCGCTCAGATCATCCTTGGAATACTCCTTTGGAAGCGAACCAACTACTCTATCCATATCTTCTTCAATTCTTACATCTCTGAAATCTGTCATCATAGTTTTACCTCCGATTATTTTCATAAAGGCATATTCACTATGTTGCATTTCTATCTCGGGTCTTTTTGTATTTATATATTGAACTATTAGACTAAATGGATTCTCAAGAACATGTACCTGTATATATCCATATGGACAATAAAGATTAGGATATGTGATAGAACCCGTATTTATAACTAACGGACCATTATCCTCATAACCTGAAACTATTTTCCTTTCAAAGAAATGAGTTGTTGCAGACAGCAATAAATCACACTTATTCATCACCATGTCCTTCTGTTCATCCGAAAGCTGATCTATCCAAAATCCTTTTCTTGAATGGGCACAAGCAATAATAATGTCCTTCTTACTCTTCTTTATTTTTCCCAATACTTCAATCAAATATCTTTTTGAATCCTCGGGAAAAGCAATGCTATCTTCCTTAGGTTGATCAGGATAGTGCAATTGGATTAAATGAATTGTATAATCATCAATCTGTATCTTTGCATAATACTCGCATTTATTATCTCTTATATCTATATTCAATCTTTTGGATAAATTTACTTCATTGAAGAATGGAGCACCTGCTCCCCAATCACTCTGGCTCTTACCATAGAATTCATTCTCTCCATCAGCAATATTTGGATAAAAATTATCTTGCCACCATCTATTTTCCTTTAGAAATACAAGAAAACTGTTTTCCCAACCCTTTTTAACATGATCTCCAAGACCAATAACAAATCGATTCCCACTCTTCTTAATCCATTTTACCATATTTTCACATTCTTTACTGTTTAATGGAGAATCACCCTTATTATCACTCATAATTGCAAAACCAAATAAAGCTATTTTGTCTAATTTGGCAATTGTATTGACATCCGTTATTTTACCATTTTTAAAATGATATGATTTCTGACAATTTACTCCTAATAATATTTGTATCAAAACAAATATTATTATCATTGTATTTCTTTTCATTTTTTCCTCCTACTAATTGTAATGAAGCATATTATATATAATAGTAGTTCTATGTCAAGAAGTTAAATATGAATTTAATTAAATGAATACGGATATATATATAGGTATGTATAGACATATACAAGTTACAAGTTCGCAAATTGTAAACTGTAAATCGTAAATTGTAGGGGCAGACCCCTGTGTCTGCCCTCTCTTTTTGTGAAATTCTCTCTAATTCGTGTAATAAAGTTTTAATTTATTCCCTTCTCTCCTCTTCTCTTCTCTTCGTGCAATTAGTCATAATTTGTGAAATTAAAGCAATAAATATCTCCTTCCCCTTCGTGTAATTCGTTATAAATT
>JAGLYS010000127.1 GCA_023132105.1 Caldifarciminota bacterium | reverse complement strand
TGGTATTGCCCATGACTTTAACAATTTTCTCACAATAATAATGGGAAGCTGTTCTCTGTTAATGATGAAAATGAAAGGTAATACAGAAATTACAGATATGATATCAGATGTAGAGAAGGCGACAGAAAGAGCAAAAAGACTTACACAGCAGTTGTTGACATTTGCAAGAGGAGGAGCTCCTGTTAAAGAAGTAGCATCAATAGCAGGTATTGTAAGGGATTCAGCAGAGTTCGTTTTAAGAGGCTCGAAATCAAAATGTGAGTTTCTTATCTCTGATAATTTATACAGTGTGAATGTAGATGCCGGGCAAATAAGTCAGGTTATACAGAATGTGGTTCTTAATGCAAATCAAGCAATGCCTGAAGGGGGAACGATAATGATTTCTATTGAAAATAAAAATATTAAAGAACGGGGAAAAATTACTTTTAAAACAGTGAAATATATAAAGATTAGCATTAAAGATCAGGGGGTCGGTATACCGGGGAAGCATTTAACAAAAATATTCGATCCGTTCTTTACAACCAAACAAGCAGGTAGTGGATTAGGACTTGCGACAAGTTATTCAATAATAAAAAATCATTCCGGACATATAGAAGTTCAGTCGGATTTAGGGAAGGGAGCAACATTTTGTATATATTTACCTGCCCAGAAAAAACAAGAAGAAAAAGGGAAGGAAAAGAAATATATTTTTTTCAAAGAAGGGGGTAAAGTTCTAATAATGGATGATGAGAAGGGAGTAAGGGAATTAAGCAGAAAAATACTTAATAATATGGGATTTGATGTTGATCTGGCAATAAATGGGGAAGAAGCAATAAATAAATACATGAAAGCCATGGATTCTGAGAACTTTTATGATATTGTTATTATGGATTTAACGATTCCCGGAGGTATGGGAGGTGAAAAGGCGGTAAAAGAATTGTTAAAATTAGATCCCGATGCTAAAGTAGTAGTGTCCAGCGGATATTCTACTGATCCGATAATATCGAACTATAAGGATTATGGATTTAAAGGGTGTCTTTCTAAACCATATAATATCGATGAACTTTCGGAAGTCTTAGAAAAACTCTTTTCTTGATATGTGAATTTCTTTTTGCGATATATTTCAATACATTTGACATTAAATATTAATTGTATATAATTTACTTATGAATTTAGATAATATGATTATAAAAATCAAACTCGGTTTTACTAATTGCTACTTAATAAAATATAGTGATAATTATATTCTAATCGATACATCATATTATGATAAATACAATAGATTTAAAAGGATTTTGATAAAAAATAATATTATGTTGTCCAATATAAAATATGTTTTTCTTACTCACCATCATGATGATCATGCTGGATTTTTAAATTCACTTCTGGAGGAATCCGGGGCAATATTAATCACTCATTCGAATTCCATTCAACCTCTGAGAAACGGAGAATCTGAAAATGATGTAATTCCGATTAATCGATGTGTAAAAGTGATTTTTTCATTTTTTAAATTATTCCATAAAGATTTTAAATTTCCTCCTGTAAATGTAAGGGAGAAAGATATTATAATCGATAGTGATGATATACAAGTACTGAATGGTATTGGAATCGATGGAAAAATTCTTTATACACCGGGGCATACAAAAGATTCGATTTCAATTATTTTAGCCGATGGTTCGGCATTTGTAGGTGATGCTGCAATGAACTTTTTGATGTGGGCGGGTACAAGGCATCGCCCGATTTTTATTGAAAATATTAACGAAGTATTCAGCAGTTGGGAAAAAATAATTAAAAACGGAGCGAAGCGAATATATCCTGCACATGGCAACCCATTTTCTTCGGATAAATTGAAAGAACTGATTTGAAAAATAGATAATAAATTAAAATGGAGGAGAACATGAAACAAGTAATTTTAATTGCACTAATAAGCATAGGGATTATTATATCCACTGAAGCACATAGTGGTTCTTATGAAGATAATATGAAAAAAATAGTTGTTACAGGCGAAGCTGTTGTAAATGTTAAACCTGATAAGGTGTCGATAATACTTGGGATCGAAACATGGGATAAGGAAATTAAAAATGCAAAAGCGAAGAACAATGCAATAATGAGAAGAACATTAATTGCAATAAGGGGCTCAGGAGTAGAGAAAAAAAATATTCAGACAGATCATTTGTCTATTAAACCACATTATAAAAACGATTATACAAAAGAGCATTTTATCGGTTACTTTGTTCGAAACTCCATCTCTATTGTTCTTACTGATCCCGATAAAATAGAGAAACTAATCACTGATGTCCTAAGTGCGGGTGTTACTCATATACATGGCATTAATTTTCAAACCTCGAAATATAAGACATATAGGCAAGAAGCACGCAAATTAGCCCTGCAAGCTGCTAAAGAAAAGGCGGTTGATATGGCTTTTGTTTTAGGTGAAAAAATAGGGGATCCTATTCAAATTAATGAAATAAAGCAGTATAATCCTTGGTCATACTATTCTGGCTGGTGGGGGTATGGTAGTGGGCAAAGCATGTCCCAAAATGTGAGTCAGAATATGGGTGGGCAATCCGATAATATATCTGAAACGATTTCCCTTGGGAAGATTTCAATCAGAGCAAATGTTACTGTTACATTTGAGTTGAAATAAACATCCGGCAAGAGAGGTAGTGAATATTATCAACATATCAATATTTATATCCAATTGGTTTAGGTGAGGGAAAGGTTAATAAAAAAAGGAGAATGAATGCGAAATATCAAAGCAGAGATGTTTAACAAAAAGGCATCTGATCCAAAGAGTATGTCGGATCGGATTATAAGATCAATAGATTTGAAATCCGGACATAATATTGCTGATATTGGATCCGGAGGTGGTTACTTTTCGTTAAAATTTGCCAGGTCAGTAGGACAACATGGAAAAGTATATGCAATTGATAAAGATTTGAATTTACTGAATTACATAAAGGATAGATCTAAGGAAAAGGAGTTAAGTAATATAATACCAATTTTTATAAAAAATGATAAAATAGATTTGCATAAAGATAGTTTGGATTTTATATTTATGCGTAATGTTACGCATCATATATCGGATAGAGTCGAATATTTTAATGATTTAAAATATTATCTAAGAGAGGAAGGAAAAATAGTGATTATTGAGTATAAAAAATCCAAATTACTCAGTTTTCGTGGTATATTTAGGCATTATATTCCAAAGGATAATATTATAAAGGATATGAAAAAAGCAGGATATAAATTAGAAAAAGAATTTGATTTTTTACCTGAGCAGCATTTCACCGTTTATAGTAAAATTAAATAGTAATTGTATCTTCTCAAGTCACATATCGTGTGATTTAGCATTATATTTGAATGGATATAAAAACGGATTTATTTCTTATAACCAATTGAAGCGTAGAGATAAAAATGATATATTAAAGTCAATTATAAGGTTTTTAATCTAAGATATGAAATTTCAATATATAGTATTGTTGATACAATAAAACACTATATATTGTGTTTTTCGCTTGACATTTAATTAAAATCCTGATACTATATTTAAAGGTTATAGGAGGTTAAATGAATTCTTCGATTGAGTTTATTAGAAAGAGAGATGGCAGGGTAGTTCCCTTTGAATCGAAAAAAATATATAATGCAATTGAAAAAGCGGTAAGAAATGTTGGTGGACACAATTTTGAAAAGGCAAGAAGAATTACAAATCTTATTGATGTGGCTTTAAATGCGATTTATAAAGGTGATAATATTCCGACAGTAGAAAATGTTCAAGATTTGGTTGAAAAAATGTTGATAGAGGAGGGGCATGCAAAAACAGCTAAAGCATATATATTATATAGAGAACAACATAAGAAGTTGAGATATGTCAGAGAATTAATAGATGAATCCGTAAAGATAGTAGATGACTATATCAATCAGAATGATTGGAGAGTAAATGAAAATAGTAATATGAGCTATTCACTTCAGGGGTTAAATAATCATATTACATCTGCAATAAGTGCAAGATATTGGTTGAAAAGGATATATCCCGATTATATAAGTGATGCACATATAAACGGTGATCTCCACATTCATGATCTCGGACTATTATCTGTATACTGTTGCGGATGGGATTTACAGGATATATTACAGATAGGATTTACAGGTGTAGTAGGAAAGGTAGAAAGCAAGCCTGCAAAACATCTGAGAACCGCTCTTGGGCAAATCGTTAACTATTTCTATACACTGCAGGGAGAATCGGCTGGAGCTCAAGCATTCTCTAATTTTGACACATTACTGGCTCCGTTTATATATTATGACAAAATTGATTATAAGCAAATAAAACAGGCGATTCAAGAATTTTTATTCAATCTTAATGTTCCCACAAGGGTTGGATTTCAAACACCATTTACAAATATAACGATGGATTTGAAAGCTCCTGCAATTTTAAAGAATGAAAAAGTTATTATTGGAGGAGAGAGGAAGGATAAGGTATATGGCGATTTCCAGAAGGAGATGGATATACTTAATAATGCTTTTGCTGAAGTTATGATGGAAGGTGATGCTAAGGGAAGAATATTCACATTTCCTATTCCGACATATAATATAACAAAGGATTTTAATTGGGAAGACTCGAATCTTGATAAAGTCTGGCTAATGACAGCAAAGTATGGAATCCCGTACTTTTCTAATTTCATTAATACGGATATGAGCCCTGACGATGCAAGGAGTATGTGCTGTAGGTTAAGACTTGATAATAGAGAACTAAGGAAGAGGGGAGATTTGTTAAATCTTAAAATAGTCAAAGAAGAAAATGGTAAAAAGGATATAGTAAATCGTCCTAAAGTTCGGGGTGGCGGATTGTTCGGTGCAAATCCACTTACAGGAAGTATTGGTGTAGTAACAATCAATGTTCCAAGGATTGCATACATTGTCAGAAATAAGGATGAATATTTTGAAAGACTTGAACGATTAATGAATATTGCAAAGGATAGTTTAGAGATAAAGAGAAAGGTTCTTGAAAACTTCACAAAAGTAGGTTTATACCCGTATGCAAGATTCTATTTAAGAAATATAAAGGAGCAATTAGGTTCATATTGGGCAAATCATTTTTCTACAATAGGTCTTGTCGGTATGAATGAAGCTTCATTGAATCTGTTGGGAAGTGATATATCAACTGAAGAGGGGCAAAAATTTGCCATTGAAACATTGGATTTTATGAGAAACAAATTAAGTGAATTTCAGGATTCCACAGGTAATCTCTTTAATCTTGAAGCTTCTCCTGCAGAGGGGACATCTTATAGATTAGCTAAAATCGATAAGGAGAAATATCCTGAAATCGTAACACAAGGTGAGGATGCACCATTTTATACAAATTCCACTCAATTGCCTGTTGATTATAAGGGAGATTTATTCGAAGCACTAACATTACAGGATAATCTGCAAGCCCATTATACGGGAGGCACTGTATTTCATATTTTTCTGGGAGAGAGTATAAATGATATAGATAGTTGTAAAGCACTTGTAAAGAAAGTGGCATACAAATTCAAATTGCCATATTATACAATAACTCCAACCTTTAGTATTTGCCCAATTCACGGGTATATACCGGGAGAGTTTGACTTTTGCCCTTATGAACATACGGAATTGGAATTGAAGAAATATGGCGTTGAAGTAGAAACTGAGAAATAGATGGAGGAACTAAGATGGAAAGCATAAAAGAGGTAATTATTACGAAGAAAGTTGTTAAAATTCCTGTAGAAACCTATTCAAGAGTTGTAGGTTATTTCAGACCCGTACAAAATTGGAATAAAGGGAAGAAAGAGGAATTCAAGATGAGAAGGGAATTTATAATAAAATAGATGAAAATCGGTGGGTTTCAAGGAACCACATTAATAGATTATCCCGGTAAGATTGCATCTACTGTTTTTACATGTGGATGCAATTTTCAATGCCCTTTTTGTCATAATCCGGAACTTATATTACTTAATAAATTTCAAATGAATTGTACGGATGGAAATGAATTACTGAAGAAATTAGAGAATAGAATAGGTTTTATAGAAGGTGTATGTATCACAGGGGGAGAACCAACACTAAACGATGATCTTTGTGAGTATATATACAGGATAAAATCAATGGGATTTTTGGTAAAACTTGATACAAACGGTTATAAACCCGATGTTATTAAAAATTTATTGGAAAAGAATTTGATTGATGCAATTGCAATGGATATTAAATCATCATTTAAAATGTACTCAAATGCATCAGGTGTTAATGTCGATATATTGAGGATAAAGGAATCAATGGAATTAATACAAAATTCCAATATCCAATATGAGTTCAGAACAACACTTGTTCCTGATTATGTGATGCCCGAAGATGTTGATGAAATTGTAGAGTATATCAAGGGGGCTAATCATTATGTACTCCAACAATTTCATAAAGATAAGGTGCTTGATCCTGACCATGTTCCTGATAAACCTTATGATAAAGATGTGTTTTATAAATTATTGAAAAAGCATAAGGGAAAGTTTAAAAAGATGGAGTTAAGGGGAATATGACCACGGAAGGGGAAGAGAAACACGGAAAGTGAGAGATAACAGAGGAGAAGGGGATAAGAATAGTAAATAGAGAATAGGAGCAAATTCCTGTTTTCACAGGAATTACAAAGGAGAGGGGAAACCACCACTAATTCACGAATAACAGAGGATAGACATCAGACATCAGACGCCAGACTTCAGCCGAAAAGAGAAAGGAGAAAACAACGAATTTCACTAAGGGAAAGAGAAGAGAATAAATTACAACTTTATTACACGAATTAGAGAGAATTTCACAAAAAGAGAGGGCAGACACAGGGGTCTGCCCCAACAATTAACAATTAAAGATTTACGATTAACAGTTTACGCTCTCTATTGCATTGGTTTGCTGCAAATTGCTCTGAAATCCGCCATATTCAATTTTTCATCTTTAATGATTTCGATATGCTCAATTAAAAAACCTATCTGCTTAAGTTCATTTTCAAGATCACAGGGGTTCATTATTCTTCGGGTACAGATCCAATATTTGTCTTCGAATTTAACTTTATCATAAGGATAATCCTCCTTAACCTCGTGCCAAACGATTCCTTTTTCATCGATTCTCCCATCGTGAGGCCATAGAGAAGGGTCTTCAATGCTCATGGTTTCTACAATAAAATATCCGCCTTCCTTTAGAAGTCTGAGAACATTAGTTAATGCAGCATGTCTGTCCGAGTCATAAGTAATGCAGTGCATACAATGTCCGTCAATAATAATATCGTAAATATCAGACATGGTTTTAGAGATAGAACAAATATCATCAATGGAATAATGTATATCTAAGCTTCGCTCTTTTGCATTTTTCCGAGCAATTTCGATAGCAGTTTGGGAAACATCGAAACCATCGACATTGTGGCCCTGCTGAGCAAAAAAACAGGAGATAGGTCCGGTGCCACATCCGATTTCTAATACTCTTGCATTGGATATTGGCTTTATTTTGTCCAGTGCAGATATTAAATATTCTTTCATATAGAAATTTTCGAAGGACTCTGAATTTTCTGCGGATTCACCCCAGAAGGATAATTTATTTTTCTTTACTTTTCTGTAAGCTTCCTCATGACTTTCATAATATTTCATATTGATTCCTCCTTATGTGATAATTTTGAAATTGGCAATTTATATTGCCACCATGATTTTAATTCTCTTATATATCATACTATATATATTTTTTATTGTCAACAAAAGCAAAATATATATCGAAAATGGGGTAGAGATTGACATTTTATTTTGAGACATAATATTTATTTATAATGTATAAATGAAAAAATTGTTCTAATATATTCGGGGTAAGTAAGTTAGTGCAAGTTATAAAAAGGCAGAAGCAAAGCTTATGGAATTGTCGAGTTTTGAGATTTGAACACATCCCTCACATCTGATTTCCTCTTTACCTTTACCTTACAGTAAGAAGATTCATAATAATATTGGAATTGAATATACTAAAAATAAGACCTAACAAGAGTATTAAGAAAACCGCTAATTTCCCAAAATCTTGCGCTTTGATACTGCTGGTTAATAAGGGATTTTTAGAGAGATAAGCACTTGCTGCATATAACTCTTCTCCCATTATCGTATAATCACAGGATGTTATAAAGAACGGTAATTGATTAACGGAATCGGTTCCCGCTATCTGAATTGCTCCCGTTGAGTTTCCTGTTTCAGCCAGGAGTAATGATTCCGCCCAGAACATACCCAGAAAGAGGTTTGTTGCAGGTTTATCCCTTACCATTATACCCTGAACAGCACCGGCATAAGCAAATTGGCTTTGTGTTACAAACCATACCTTTTCGGGATTATATAAATCGGGACGACCTGCTTCGATATAAGATTCTTTTACAACCTCTTGTGTTACTGAAGTTACTATAGGGTCAGTATTCGGAACGATCAAATCACTTCCGTATTCGGCAACTTTTTTAGCTACGGGTCCGAGTATATTAACTGCGGCAATCGTTGCAATATCACTCATTACGGATAGTCCGGGAACAAATAAGATAGGCTTTCCCATCTCTGTCGCTCTACCAACTGCTTCGTCAAGTGCATCAAGACCTGCTATCTTTCGAATAAAGAATGTTTTGCCTCTTCTTGCAGCTTTAATAAAA